>NZ_JBEPNK010000011.1:0-127422 GCF_040546245.1 Arthrobacter sp. UYEF3 | reverse complement strand
TGACTTCTATTTTCAAAACCACCGGAGGCTCCATGTCGCCTCCGGATATCCACCCACGCACCTACCACGGGCAGGTCACCTCATTTTCGGACTAGTAGGCCGTCTTCGTCTCCTTTTGCCCCCAATACGTCTCCGGCTCCGGCTCCGGCTTTGCGGGCCTTCGGTGCGCTATTACCCTGATTGAGTGCCGCGCTGGGATGAGTATCCTCACTGCGTTCAGCGGCAAGGCGTCCCACATCAACACGTCCCGCTGCCAGTCAACTAAACGGCTTTCGTCCCGAGGATGCTGGCGGATTGGGATGTTCGGCTGCTCTGGGCCGATGAACGGGTTTTCACGCGCCATCCTGATGGCTGGCGGAACCGATACAGGCCCGCGTGTTGGGAGAGTGCAGTGGCCGAATCGATGTTCTCGACCCTTAGGAACGAGTTCTCTCACCACCACAGCTTCGCCACCCGCCAGGACGCCAAACGGGCCACAATGCGATCCATCGAAGTGTTTCTACAACCGCTGGCGGCCTCACACCAACAACGAGGGTCTGCCCGGCAACCACAACATGCGTGAACACACCACCATGACGCAGTGAGAGAACGTCGGTGGGAGCCGATGGCCCCCACTACCTCGGCCACTGGCCCCACCGGCAATATCAATGGCCCCGAGAGGTAATATCGGGTGGCGCTCAAAGCTGCAAATACTTAACTAGGGCTCGTGACTACTGAAAGCCCTCAAAGAAGAGCCCTTTTGGCACAAGCTACCCAATTCTTTCCCAAGGAATAGGGGCTGAGACTGATCAAATGACACAAGGTTTTGTTGCGCCAGTCGAGCTAGCTGGCCGGAACTGCGTATTGCTTAGCTGCGACCTTTGAGAGTACCTCGGAGAGGCCAGCGTCAGTTAGGAGCTTGCCGATCGTTCCGTCTTTACGCTGAGAGATAATTCCGGTGTCAACGGCTTCTTTAAGACTCGTGTTTCCCTTGGTGATGGGAAAGGCAGCCTCGGGAGGGTTCTTTTGGGCAGCAACGCGCAGATCGGGCTTGTCGTCGGAAAGGGCAATAGTTAAGCCTTTGACATCCTTGAACTGGAGCTCCTGAACCCCAAACGCGTCGACTTCCGCATCCAGGCGGCCGGCGTCGAAGTCGGCCTTCAACTCCACGCTGCTGGGGTACGTCACTAGGCGGTCGCCGAGGATCTTTTTGAGGTCCTCGACCCAGAGGTATCCGTCAATGGTGCCCACCTTGCCCATTTTCTCCAGGTCGGAAACTGTCGCGGCGCCGGTTTTGGAGACGATGCCCATGCCGTCGCGGTACGTGGAGGCGGAAAAATCAACAACTTTGAGGCGCTTCTCGGTGACAAGGACCGCACCTAGGGCGAGGTCAATGTTTCCGCCAGCAATAGACTGGACGGCGTCTGCATAGGTCGCCTGCTGGTATACGGGGGTCAGGCACTCTTCGGCCGCGATCTTGTTCACGATCTGGATATCGATCCCCGTGGGGTTGCCTGACCCGTAACTGCTGTAGGGCGGGATATCGATTGCTCCAATAGTGAGCTTGCCAGGGGTGACCGTTTTAATGTCAGCATGCTTCGGTACGCACGATGAACTGCTTGCATTTAGGGGACCTCCACAAGCTGAGAGGCTGAGGCCAAGGGTGAATGCGCTTGCGGTTAGGAGGCAGGCTGCCTTGAAGCGTTTTATGATCATTAGGGCTCCCGTATGGGTTGGTTGGGGACTACTGACAGGTTGGACGTGGGCAGGCAAACATTCAGGCGTGCCGGGCCATGCGCTTCTCGAAGAACACTGTGATCCACGTTGCAGGCATCGAAATGACGGCATAACACAGGCCGGCCAGGAGGAAGATTTGCAGGTAATTGAAGTCTTGGCTGCCAATGTTGTAGGCCGCTTTCATCAGCTCCGGAACAGCAATGACGTAAGCCAGCGACGTGCCCTGGAATATCTGGATGGCAACACCCATGAGACCGGGAATCGCCGAACGCAGGCCTTGGGGCAGAATTACTCTGAAGAAAGTGTCGCGCTGGGCCAATCCGAGGGCGTTCGAGGCTTCGAGCTGCCCGCGCCCCACAGATTGAATGCCGGCCCGCATAATCTCGCTGGAGTAGGCAGCAGCGTTCCAAATAAGTGCAAGACATGCCGCGGTAATGCTGTCAAAAGACACTCCAAATTTAGGCAGGCCGTAGTAGAAGAGGTAGAGGATGACCAGTGCAGGCGCCCCGCGCCCCACCTCGACGACGACCAGCGCCAGAGTGCGAACGACCAGGTTATTCGCACTCGTCATCACGCTGAGGCCAAGTCCTAACGGGTAGCCCATAACAATCGAGACACCGGCGATAAGGAGGCTGACGCTGAGGCCAGACATCATCTGCGGTAGGTGGGCAGCCCATTCCGTAAGCCATGTCATGCGAAAACAGCCTTCCTCATGCGTGAGTCGAGCTGGCGGGACAGGTACGCCACCGGCAGGCTCAGTGCGATATAGAGGAGTCCGACCAAGATGTAGGGCAGGATCCCTTCAACTGTTGGGTGCTGGCGGGCAAAGGCCTGCGACTGGAAAACCATCTCGCTGACGATGATCGTGGACGCAATTGACGAGTCCTTGAGTAGGCCCGTCAGGTAGGTGGCGATTGACGGGGAAACGATGCGGAAAGCTTGAGGAACCATCACGAAATAGAAAGTGGTTCTTCGGGTCAGGCCCAGTGCACCGGCGGCTTCGGGCTGCCCGCGCGGAACCGACTGCAGGCCGCCACGGTATATTTCGGCGAGATAGGCCATGGAGACCACGCCGAGCCCGACTATTGCCGCGGTGACGGGGTTGAACTTGAACGTGCCGATCTGAATACCGAACTTGAGCAGGAACAGCCAGACGATGATCGGGACCCCGCGGACGAGGTCAACGAAGAACCGCGACGCCAGCCGGACAGGAATGCTCGACGATGACAAGCCCACAGCCAGGGGCACGGCACCTACAATGCCGATGGCGAATGCGGACAGCGTCAGCATGATGGTCAGGGGCAGGCCCTGGAGTACTGCTAGAAGGGCATCCACGTCAGCGCTCCAGCACGGCGCGCAGGAAGCGTCGGGTGCGGGCCTCCTGCGGATCGCTCATGATGGCCCCCGGATCACCCTGCTCGATAATCTTGCAGTCTGCCATGACCACGAGTGTGTCCGAGACGTCGCGGGCGAACTGCATCTCGTGGGTGACGACGATCATCGTCATGCCGTCGGCGGCCAGTTCGCGCATCACGGCCAGGACCTCGAGCCCCACCTCGGGGTCCAGGGCCGACGTCGGTTCGTCGAAGAGCATAATGCCGGGGTCCAGGGCCAGGGCGCGGGCAATCGCTATACGCTGCTGCTGGCCGCCGGAACACCTCCCAGGGTGTTGATTCGCCTTCTCCTTGAGACCAACCCGTTCGAGCAGTTCCATGGAGCGTGCGTCAGCCTCTTCTTTGGTACGCCCCAGTATCTTCTGTTGCGGGAAGCTGATGTTCTTCAAGGCAGACATGTGGGGAAAGAGATTGAAAGACTGGAACACCATGCCCACCGTCCGCCGCAGGGCGGAAAGATCGCGGCCGTTGACATCCTTGCCCGGTTCGATCGTGTGGCAGCCTACTTGGATGGTGCCAGAATCCGGCCGTTCAAGCAGGTTGATGCACCGCAGGAAGGTGCTCTTGCCCGCCCCGGAAGGGCCAATGAGCGCGGTGACCGTACCGGGCTCGACGTGCAGTGACACGTCATCAAGGACGGTGTGGTCGCCGTAGCGCTTCGATATGTTGTCTAGCTTGATGCCAAGGCGCGGTGCCAGTTTGGCATCAGCAATATCTGCAAGTTTCATACCGATCCCCCACGCTGGGACGAAAAAGCGTCACGGGATATGGGGCACGTCATGTGATTTCCGCTCCGACACTGGCCATCCTGTTTGCTCTTGTAGAACTGAGCCGCGTGATCCCGGCTAAGGAGGCCGCCATTCCGACCGAGTATGGGACCCGAATCCAAAATACGGTTCCTGACGGCTGTTGGTTTTTTGCCACGTCCTGACTCTGGACGAGACCATTCAGGCCCAGAAACAACATCTTCCACAACTAGGCACCCTTCGGGGATGTGGCGGGGCCGGTGTTGACGGTTTCGGCGTCTGCGGTAAGCCCTAGTTGCAGCAGTCGTCCATATCCGGGAATCGGGTCATTAATGCCGGAGATGCGAAGCATGTGCCAGGCGAGGGCCTGGTTGCTGCTGATAATGGGCTTCCCAAGGCTTACCTCAGCGCGTTTAAGGATTTCCAGGGTCCGGAGGTTGGTGCAGGAGACGAACACCGCGTCGCAAGGCGAAGACCGTCCTACTTGCAGGATTGCCTGGTAAACCGATTCAGGACTGATGCGGGCAACCTTGCGTTCCTCGGATTCGTCGAAGGAGCCGAAAGCTGTGATCGTAAGGCCGTCTGCTTCCAAATTTGTGCGGAGGTGTTCGGAGACTCCGGCTACATAAGGGCTGACAAATCCCAGCCGGCGGACGCCCAAGACGTTGCAGGCTGCCCGGACGGCGGTCAAGGGATCGGTGACCGCCGGCGCTTGGGGAACGTTCTGGGAGAAGGTGGCGTAGGCGGACCGGACGGCCAACGCCACATTTGCCTGTCCGATCACGCTGGCACCAGAGGTACATGCGTAACCAATCGTGTCAAAGGGTGCCCCGGTGGGAAGGAGAGCGACGGCGGGGGGGATATGTCGTTCCATGGCTGCCAAGGTTTCTTCGGTGACGTCCAGTCCGCTGGGCACGCGGGTGTGGTGGATTGCGACGCCGGGAATATTCAGGAGTGTCCGGAATTCGTATTCGAGTGTTTCATCAACCTGCAGGACGATGACACCCAGGCGGGCGCGCGTTGCCACGCCGGTATCTGATTCGTATGACAATCTCATCTCAATGCACCTCAGGAAGCTGTTCAGGGGCGCGGCGGCTCAAGAGCTGGGGCCCGTTTTCGCGAAGCACGAAGTTTTCCTCGTGCACCATGCCCTGGCCGGGCTTCATGTCCAGCGAGGGTTCAAGGGTGAGGACCATGCCGGGAACGAGGACGGTCTCATCCGTATTGGTGTGCGAAGGCCACTCGGTCAGTTGCATCCCCAGGCCATGGCCTAAACGTCCAACATTTCCGCAGGCATAGCCGTTGCCGACAATCACTTTTTGCATCGCCCGGAAGAGGTCACCCGACGTTGCGCCGGGACGCGCGATGTCCAGGGCTGCATTAGTGGCCTCGAAAAGTGTCGCGTATCCGTGGGCCGCCGCCCGGTCCGCCGAGCCGATTGCATAGTTGCGGTCGAAGTCGCAGAAGTAGCCGTCAAAGACCGTGCCCGTGTCAATCATCAGCACGTCACCGTCGGTCAGTGGACGGTTCCCCGGAGGGGAGATGACATTGTCGTATCCGCCCGGGGCGGCTGCACCAACAAGGTATGGCACATCGTCCGCGCCCCGCTTGAGCAGCTCGATCTTGACTGCGCGAAAGGTTTCGATGAGCGGCTGGCCGGCGGCGGCGATGCCGGGGATCACATCGAAGACATCGGAAGCGATGCGGCAGACGTGCGCGATCTTTTCGATTTCCGCTTCTGACTTGACCATCCGCAGGGACTTCACGACGCCGGTGGCATCCGGGAAACTGAAACCCCGCAGCATGCCCTGAAGCCGGTCGTAGTCTGCCAGCGGCATGCGCAGTATCGTCTCTGGGCCCATCGGCACCCCCACACGGGCTTGATCTCCCAGAATTTCGCGCATCGTCTCGGCCAGCAGCGAGACCCCTTCATCCTCGGGCTGCGGCGAAGTCCAGGACCGGATGTCATCGATCCAGGTCTGCGCCATCGGGGGGTATCCAATGCCAGGAACCACCGCCGTTGGCCGCCCGTTGGCTGGTACCAGAAGGAACCACGGCCGGGTCGGACTTTGCCAAAACTGCGTCAGGAAGCCCGTGAAATATCGGAACTCAGCTTCTGTCGTGAGCAGCAGTGCGTCCAGACCGGCCTGTGTCATCAACCGCTGCGCCCGCGCCAACCGGTCCTGGAATTCCGAAACAGGGAAGCCGCGACTCGGGACAGTTAATGGTCCAGAAAGTGCAGGATGAGCCCCATCTCGCAGGGCGCTGGACCAGTCTCCGTGGTCGACGGCAATGTTCTTTGACATCCGTTATTGCTCCTAGATGTTGTGGCGTATATGGCCGAACTCTGGTTACTAAATATTGGGTTTCAGCTGATGGGGACTGTGCGGCGCCAGGCACCATCTCAAGCCGGCTTTGACTTCGGCCCTCCTGCAGGTCCGTGTTGCCGGCCGTACTCAGGGGCGAGCCGCCCACCGAGGCCCAGTCCTAGGAGGAGGGCTGAGCAGTTGACTCAAGAGAGAGGAGGAAAGCAGCCCGGCGATCTTCTGCGTCCTTGCGGTTCATATCGATGTACTTGAGTTTGGGGAAGCCGAGCGATTCCGGTGAGCCGGGTAATTCTTCGCCACGCAGCGTCGCCTGTGCCGTTTCACGCATGCAGAGGATGCTGATGAAACCGATCACTCCAGCAATCGCCATGTACCAGCCTGGAATCAGTTGGTTCCCGGTGGTTTCGATGAGCTGGTTGGCCACCGTCTGGGATGGCCCGGCGAAGAATGCTGTGGAGAAGTTGTAACCGATTGCAAAACCGCTGTAGCGCACGGCGGTGGGGAATAGGGCCGGGAGCGTGGAGGATACCGCTGCGGTCAGGATCACCAGCAGCAGCCCCAGCACGGCAAGGCCGAGGAATTGCAGGAACGGGTTTGGCAGTCCCAGAAGCATGACGGCCGGAACGGAGAATGCTGCGTAGCCGGTAGCAGCGAACAGGAGCAGCGGCTTGCGGCCGACCCGGTCTGACAAGGCTCCCACGGGCGGGATGGCGAGCAGCATCAGGGCCATCATCCCGACCAGCATCCAGTTGCCCTGGGCGGTGTCGTGTCCAAGCTGGCTGCTGAGGTAGGTGGGCATGTATCCCAGGACCATGTAGAAGGCCACGTTGAGCAGGACCACGAAACCGGTGAGGACGAGGATCTGCTTCCACTGGTTCTTCAGTACCTGGCGTACCGGCGCTTTACTGCTTTCCTTGTGTGCGGCGGCCTCCGCGAAGACAGGGGCTTCGTCGAGCCGGGTCCGGATCCACAACGCAATGATGCCCATCGGGATGGTGGCCAGGAACGGGAGCCGCCACCAGCCTTCCAGCATCCCTTGTTCGCCGACGATGCTGACGAGGCCAGTGCACAGGATGCCGGCGAGAATGAATCCGACGGTGGTTCCGAATTCCAGGAAGGAGCCGAAGAAACCGCGACGGCGGTCCGGAGCCGATTCCGCCATGTAGACGGCAGCGCCGCCGTACTCTCCGCCGGCAGAGAAGCCCTGAAGTAGCCGGCAGATCAGGAGCAGGACGGGTGCCAGAACCCCGACGGTGTCCGTCGTGGGCAGCAAGCCGATGCAGCCCGACGCCAGCGTCATTAGGATCACGGTGAGAACCATGACCTTCTGTCGGCCTACCTTGTCGCCCAACGGGCCCAAGATGATGCCGCCCAGCGGTCGGACGAGGAAGGATAATGCCAGAGTGGCCAACGTCAACGTAACGCCCACCCCGCCGTCGCCGGCCTTTGACCCAAAGAAATTGGTTGCCATGTAGATGGTGAGGTATCCATAAACGGCGTAGTCGTACCATTCAACGGCGTTCCCCAGCGCGGAGCCGGTGATGGCGCGGCGCAGCGTTTGCCTGGCCTCCGGGCTATCGGGCTCGGACCCCGGCGCCATGAGCATCGGTTTATTGCTAACTAGCGGCTGCATACTGGTCACAGGCTTCGTCCTTCAAGGGATGGTGTTCAGGAAAACATCCGACTTTGGTGCGCAATGTCGGGGGCGGGAATCATCCGGCGCTGAGCCGGATGACGCGGCTGAAGATCGTTTTCGCCGTTCTAAGGGGAATGTGGCGACAATCACGTGTGGGTTGGGTTCCATCATGACGGGTCATCGTCGAAAGTAAAAGCGGATTTTCGTGGCCGGTAAGATCCACAAAAACAGGACGTTTAACGAAACGGCGAACGGAATGCTATTTGAAGTAAAAGCAAAAATAACCACGCAGTAACCATCGCTTTTGCTTTAGTCCGAAGTGTCGGAACATGGTGGCATGCCTTCACTAGACACCGCCTACTGGTACGCCAATCCCACCGCCCGGACCTGGCAGACCGCGGCCCCGGACTCCGCAGAGTCCTTCCACCGCACGCTGACCGGCTATGCTCCCACCCCGCTGACCGAACTTCCAAGTCTGGCTGCCGAACTCGGGGTGGGACGGGTATTCCTCAAAGATGAGTCCAACCGGCTCGGACTGCCCGCCTTCAAGATTCTCGGCGCGTCCTGGGCCGTGTGCCGGGCCCTGAGCGCTCGTTACGGGTTGGACGCCGAGACCATGAGCGTTCCTGCGCTCCGGGATTACATCCGGGCCGGCACCACGCCCCACGAACGGCCTGTGCTGGTCACTGCCACCGATGGAAATCATGGGCGCGCCGTGTCACGCATGGCCGCATTGCTCGGGCTCCAGGCCCGGATCTACGTTCCCAATGGCCTCAGTCCGGCCGCGGTCGACGCCATCCGGGGCGAAGGTGCAGAACTTCACCCTGTGGACGCAATCTACGACGACGTGGTCGCCGTCGCCGCGGCGTCAACGGAAGGAAGCAACTGCGATCTGCTGATCCAGGACACCTCGTGGGCCGGTTACACCGACGTCCCGCGCTGGATCGTCGACGGCTACGCGACGCTCTTTGACGAAATTGACGCGGCTCTGACCCAGTCCGGCTATGACGGGGCAGACCTGGTAGCCTGCCCGGTCGGTGTCGGCTCCCTGGCGCACGCACTGGTGGATCACTACCGGACCCCCGGTAACGCCGCACCGTCGCTGCTCAGCGTGGAACCGAAAACTGCTGCCTGCGTCGCCCAGTCGCTTCTCGCCGGTCGTCCTGTCGTGGTCGACACTTCCTACCCGTCCATCATGTCCGGTTTGAACTGCGGGACGCCATCCGAGATGGGATGGCCCACCCTGCTGGCAGGGATGGACGCAGCTGTCAGTGTTACCGAAGAAAACTGCCGGCAGGCCGTCATGGACCTGACTGAACTTGGCCAGGATGTGGGCCCCTGCGGGGCGGCGTCCCTGGCCGGGGTGCGGGCCGCCCTCTTCAGCCCGGAACGGCGCCAGTTGCTGGGCATCGATCAGGACTCTGTAATCGTTCTGGTCAGCACCGAAGGCCTGGCCGCCAATCCGCTCCGATGAAAGACTCATTCCTTATGGAAGCCAGCGAAAACATACTGCCCGCAGCCGTGCACGGGGTTCTGGAAGACCCGGTCGCGCTCCTGCAGGACCTCGTCCGGATAAATTCCGTCAACCCGGGCCTGGTTCCCGGTGCAGCCGGAGAGACAGCCCTTGCGGACTTCACTGCCGTCTGGCTGGAGGGACGGGGTTTCACCGTGACCCGGCTCGAAGCCACACCCGGGCGACCCTCGATTGTTGCCATCGCGCCCGGCACGGGCCAAGGCAAGAGCCTGATGTTCAACGGCCACCTCGATACCGTCACCCTCGCCGGCTATGACGGGGAGCCTCTTGAGCCCCGCATGGAGGACGGCCGCATGTATGGCCGCGGGACTTTCGATATGAAGGCCGGCATCGCGGCGATGATGGTCGCCGCCGCCGCCGCAGCATCCCGGCCGCATGCGGGCGACATCATCGTTGCCCTCGTCGCGGATGAGGAGTTCGCCAGCGCTGGCACCGAGGAGGTCCTGCGGCATTTCACGGCCGACGCCGCCATCGTCTCAGAACCCACGCACGAGGACATCGTCATCGCTCACCGCGGTTTTGTATGGTTCGACGTCACCATCCATGGCACCGCCGCGCACGGCTCCCGCCCCGATCTGGGGATCGACGCCATCGCCAAGACCGGAAAATTTCTCACCGGCCTTGATGAGCTCAGCCGCTCGCTGCTTAGCGGTCCCGCGCACGCGGCATTGGGGACAGGGAGCATCCATGCCTCAATCATCCGTGGAGGTGAGGAGCTCTCGAGCTACCCCGCGGCCTGTACCGTCTCGCTCGAACGACGTACGGTGCCCGGGGAGAATGCCGCAACGGTGGAGACCGAGCTGCGACATATTCTCGATACCATCGCAGCTTCCGACCCCGACTTCAGCTATATCCTGGCCGCGGGTCTGGAACGCCACGCGTTCGAGGTCCCCGCCGACGCCCTGATTGTCCGTGCTGTAGCGGCCGCCGCGGGGGCGGCCACGGGGCAGGCCGCCACCGTCCGTGGCGAAGCGTTCTGGACCGATGCTTCCCTGATGCTCGAAGCCGGGATCCCCGGGCTGCTCTTCGGCGTTGACGGCGGTGGAGCCCACGCCGCGACCGAATGGGTCGACCTCGACTCGCTGAGCAGGGTCAGCCAAATCCTTGCCGCCACCGCCACCGACTTCTGCAACTAGCACACCCTTGAAGGACAAAAATGACTGACCAGACCACCACCCTGTCCCACCGGGCCCTCCGGGTTCGACTCGCTGAACTCGGGTGGGAACTCCCTGACATCCTAAAAACCGTCGCCGCCTACGTACCGGCCGTCCGGGTCGGAAATACCGTCTACACCTCCGGGCAGCTCCCCCTCCGGGAGGGCAAAATGTCTGCTGTGGGCAAGGTCGGGTCCGACGTCTCTGTCGAGACGGCGGCCGGCCTGGCCAGGACTTGCGTTCTGAACGCGCTGGCCGCCGCAGGCGCCCTCGGCGACCTGGACCAGGCGAGAATCCTCAAGGTCACCGGTTTCGTCGCCTCCGCCGCCGGCTTCAATGGTCAGCCGGCGGTGGTCAATGGCGCCAGCGAGCTGCTGCTGGAGCTCTTTGGCGCCCGCGGGGAGCACGCCCGCTCGGCAGTCGGGGTGGCCGAACTGCCCATGGATGCCCCCGTCGAGGTGGAGATTATCGTAGAGTTTCCCTGACCGGCGCGCCAGGCTCCGAATCGATGCGGCAGAGGGGACAGATGTGCTGAATGTCGTCCGGCTCAGGGTCTTGCGGGAGCTGCATCACCGCAAGACCCTGACAGCGGTGGCCGCCGCATTGTCGTACAGCACGTCAGCGGTGTCGCAGCAGATCCGGCTGCTGGAAAAGGAAATCGGCGTCCCCCTCGTCGAGCCCTCCGGGCGCCGCCTGCAGCTGACCCCCCAGGGCCTGATCCTGGTCGCCCACGCCGAGCAGATCCTCGACTTGCTTGAACGTGCAGAGGCGGACGTCTCGACCTCCATGTCCCAGCCCCGCGGCGTGGTCAAGGTCGCGGCCTTCCAGTCCGCAGCGCTAACGATCATTCCCGACGCCCTGAACGAGCTGCGCCGCCTGCACCCGCAGCTGACGGTCGAGTTCGAACAGGGTGAACCGGAAGCCACGCTGCCATCTCTGGCCTCCTCCGAATACGATCTTGTGGTCGCCGAGTCATTCCCCGGACTGCCCTTGCGGTCGCTGCCCGGTATCGCGGTCACCAAGATCATGGACGATCCACTATGGCTCGTCATGGACGCGACCATCGCTGACAGCCTGGACCCGGGGAAGGACCTTATCGAGCAGCTCGCGGACGCCCGGTGGGCGGTGGAGGCCGCAGACTCGGCGTCCCGGACCTGGCTAACCAACCAGTGCCGTAAGGCAGGCTTCGAACCAAAAGTCATCTGCTCCTCTGAAGATGTTTCGGTGCACTTGAGGTTTGTCGAAGCCGGGCTGGCCGTGGCGGTCCTTCCCGGCCTTGCACTGGTGGGTGCCTCGACGAACGTTCGCCGGTTTCCCACGGCCGCGGGCATGCAGAGCCGTCAGATCCTTCTCGTAGCAAGAGAAGCATCCAGCACCCGCCCGGCCGCAGCTGCCGTTGCAGCGGCCCTTCACCGGGCCGCCGCGGCCTATACAACCGGCAGACCTGCCGAAAAATAAAAGCGGGCCGGGGAGCCCTTGGATCATTCGACTGCCGCGACCCCGCGCCGTCCGTGGTTCGTGGCGGCGGGTTGGCCGCCGGTTGTTTTCTGTTTCCGGGCAGTGTGGTGTGGCCCGTTGGTGCGCCGGGGAGTTGGCGCCGGTTCCACTTCCGGTGATGAGGCTGCTTGTCGGGACGGGATGGGTGTCTGAGCTGCCGCGGGGATCTCGGACAGTGGGCCCTCTTAAAATGGGGGTCTACTGAAAGTAGAGATCAGCATGACAGCATCACGCAGGCGATTTATCCAGGAGTTCAAGGACGAGCTGTGCTGCGAGGTGATCAGCACGTCCAAGCCGATCAAGGACGTGGCCACCGCGTATGGTGTCGGCCCCGAGACGCTCCGCAACTGGCTGGTCAAGTACCGCGAGGCCAACGGCGGCACGGAGGAGGATCTGACGGTGTCGGAACGGGCCCGGCTGAAGGAGCTTGAGCGTGAAGTTCAAGAGCTGCGGTCAGTGACTGCGCTCCCTGCAGCTGGGCTGCATCCGGTCGGTTCAGAGCCGGAGGCAGTGGTGATCCGCCGGGTGAACGTTCGACCAAGAGCCTGGATTTAAGGGCTTCCTCGGACGCTTCCGGGTGTTGTTGGCGCAGCGTCTCCATCGACATCGGCTGTGCCTTGAGTGTCTGGGCGGTGGCGCTGGATTTGACAACCTTGCTGGCCGCCCGGACGGCTGTGGCAAGTCCCCGGACACGGCGCAGATCGTCGGTGACGTTGTGCCTGTCGTGGATAGACCGAGCCGTCTGGGCGAGCTGCCGGAACATGAGGGCGTAGGCGGCGCGGTCGCTCTTGGACGTGGCGGCCAGGAGGATCATGGTGGCCCCCGTGCCGACGGCAAGGACACTGCCGGGCGTGCCGGGTAACGGCGCAGCTGGGCGGACTTGGCGAGTTCTCTGGCGGCGTCTGCCAGCGGTCCCGGCTTCGATTCAATCCGCTTGGAACATGCACCGAAAGCGGCGGATGTTTCGCGTGCTGCCTGAGCCCAGACGGCATGATCGTCTTGCGGTGTGGTTGCCAGATTCTCCCGGAGGGATCTGACGTCATTAACGTACTTGCTCCACAGCTCAGCCGATGGCTGCAGCATCTCCCGGCCAGGGCCTACCGGCCGGCAGTTGCGGGCCGCGGCGTTCCATTCCGCGACAGCGGTAGCCGCTGACTCCGGGGTGCTCTCCCACCGGGGTAAATCCGCGCTCGGCACGCTGGGTCCCGACAGCGTTCAGCCCGTACTTCTTCTTCAGTGTCCGGGCGGCTTGCTGGCAATACCGGCCTCAAAGCCGCCTAACAACACTAAACTCCGAAAGTCAACAAATTCCGGGGGCAGTCCCAAGCGCCAGGAAGCCCACTTCGTGTCCGCAATATATGGAAAGAGCCGACACCCCCGCCGAGATCGCCGGACTCTTCAAGGTGGCACGAAGCATTGTGTACCGCATAGTGCAAGGCACGCTGGCCAACGAAGAGGTGCAATCGCACATAGTTCTCCAATTGCGACCCCGCCGTGCGGATCACGTGAAAACGCGATCGGGCCGCTAGTCTGCTCACATGCAAGGGATCACCGGGGAAGCTGTACTATAACGAGCCCTCAATTTCAGGTGCTATTTCGTAATACCATCCGGCCCATGCCGTGTGGACCAGGCCCATTTCGAGGGTTCGCTCATCGCCTGTGGAAGGAAAATGGGATGCCTCATTTGGATCGTCTTTGGGGGCTATGCTCATGATGTGGCTCCAATAGTCTCGTCGGTTTTGCCTCGCCGTGACTCAGGGTGGGCCGATCTGCTGTCTGTCCAGTACTTGCGCGTGCCGGTGAGTTACGGCAGGACGGTGACGCCTAGATGGTTCCCCGAAACAATTGTTCTCCACGGAGGAGCCGTGCCATTCAACTCGCACGGAGCATGGCCAAGCCGATGCCTACACCAACTTGGCCATACTCCGCCATGGAATCAGACCGGCACTAGCTAAGCACCATTTCCTCGTCGCGGTCGTCCTTGGTTGTCTGCGGACTTACCCAATCTATTTCGCGGGTTACATCATGACCGCGCATCCAGATGACGTAGAGGACCGCGCCAACCACCAGGCCCACGGCCCACGAGATGTCGGCGCCTCCCATTTGGTCGACCATCGGACCGGTATACACGCTAGTGGACATGAACGGGACCTCGGCTGCGACGGCGAGGAGGTACGCGCCGACCGCCCGGCGGTTGACCAATCCGTAGACACCCTTGGGATCATAGATCGCGGCGGGGTTGTAACGCTCTTTGCGGACCAGGTAGAAGTCGAGAAGGTTGATCGCCGACCAGGGGATGATGAGGTAGGACAGGAAGAGAATGAAGCTTTCAAAATTGGCGAGGAAGTTGCCTTGGCCCCAGACCGCAAGAGATGTGCCTATTACGGTCGCGAGAATCAGGGCGCCCGTGCGAGAAGCTGCGGTGGCCGCGCGCCGAGTGACTGTCGACACGATCATCGCGAGGGCGAGCGCACCGCTGTAGAGGTTGAGGATGTTGACTGAGAGTACACCGGAGAGAACTACGACGAATATGGCTTTTGCCAAACCTTCGCCCGCGAGGGTGCCAAGTAGGCCCACCATGTCACCGGAGCTCTGCGGGGCCACAGCGGCAGCGAGGGCGCCGAACGCGAACAACCAAATCGCGCTGAAGCCCCCACCGACGTAGGTGTACCAAAAAGTAGTCCGACGGCTGGTGTTCGTCGGAAGGTAACGGGAATAGTCTGCGACGTAGATACTGAAGCTGATGTTCCAGGTAGCGGCGATCGCGATTCCGAGAAGGAAGATTCCCACGGGAAGTTGACGATCTTCCAGCGCCGCGCTCAACGAGTACGTGGAAAGCAATTTGATAGTGAGGTATACGAACGCGACACCGTTGATCACGCTCGTCCACCGTTCGAGGCGGTGTATCAGTCGGTAGCCGACCAGTGCAAGGAGTAGCGAGAGGACCGATAGTGCGACAAGGCTGATGTCTGAGGGAAGTCCTAGAAGCTGGCTCACTGCCTGACCGCCGGGGACGGCGGTGCCGGCGTAGAAACCGATTGAGATCAGTGCGGCCAGCAGTACGGGCACGATCGCACCGATGTACCCGAATTGTGCCCTGCTCTGAATCATCTGGGGCATGCCCAGGATGGGGCCCTGTGCTGAATGCAATGCCATGATCGCCGTGCCGATCACGTTGCCGATGACAATGGCTATAAATGCCCAGAAAAATGGAAGGCCTATCGTTACCAGGAGCGCTCCTGTGATGACCGTAGCCACCTGCATGTTGGCGCCGAACCAAACGGTAAGCAGACTGCGGCTCGTACCATGCCGTTCGCCTTCGGGAATGAATTCGATGGATCGAGATTCGAGTTTGAATAGAGATCGGATCATCTGACACCTCTCGGATGCGGGTTTTCGGCTTCGTTGCCGAACAATTTTGAGTAGGTGCGTTGTCCGCGCGAGACGCCGCACCTTAGTCCGAAGCCCTCCTTCGAGAGCTCTGCTTCAATGGACCTGGCTCGGGATGTGTGTTGGCTGAAACCGGGACGGGGCCGCTTTCATAGGTGGTTCGTCTAGTGAGCGAGGGCGTGATGGAGTTTGGGACCCATACCTACTGGCACACTCCACTGAGTTTTGGTGTATGCCGTGGAAAAGGTCCTTGGTTCCGCAAGGCCCGCCCCAGGGTCCCCTTCAACCCAATGGGCAATGTCACAATGTGGGACTCATCACAGTAAGTGAAGATGAACATAGTATTCACTTAAAATGAACAGAGCGTCAAGCACCTTTTGACAATAAATTTCTATTCGACACTTCATGACGGGCCAGAAGGCCGGATTCTTGCGGAGGATGCGGCTTGACTAGGGCCAATGGATCTAGGCCAGCCGACCGAACCTTGCCTGGTGGCGACACAATGCGCCACCCAAAAGACCCCTCAGAGAGAACACTGTCTTTTTTTAGTGAACAATGGACTGTTCGGGATCGTCCCATTCGGGCGACTCGGGGAGAAGCAGCGACAGTACCGTCCGGTGGCCCCGCACGGGCGTGTTGCTCCCTGACGCGACGTGGCCAAGGTCTCCCCGGGTTTGGGCCCCCATGCTGACTCGAGGCGTTCCGCACCGGCCTGCTGCACGCCGGCCGTCTACGTTCGTCGCCGCCGAGGCCTTGGTGCAAGGGCAGGGAAGGCGGGCAACGTCCATGTCGGTCGCCACCGGCTCTATGCCGGCGGTCACCGCAAAGTCCCTGGTATCCACGCCTCCACCACGGACGACGGCGCCGGCTGGCTGGGTTTCCCCGGTCATACCGCCCGGGGCCCGTCCGGGGTCAGAATCGTCACCTCCGAAGCGAACGTCCGCCCGTCGCGCCGATCGGCGCGACGCTGCCCGGAGCCGCATGGCAACGCTGCCTGCTAACGCCGACTGAAAATAGGGCCACCGACCATTATGGAAAATGATCATTTTTTGGATGATTGGGTGGAAATACGCCACCTGTTTTCGACTGGCAAGCAGAACGGGTGGGCTGGTCCGGTTACACCTCGCTGCTCCGGGCCAGGGTCGCCGCGATCCGGCCTGAATACGCCCCGCCTGACCCGGCCGACCGTCTGGTCCATGATCCGGGTTCCAGGTCCAGTGCGATCCCTGGTTCCCGCACGAGCCGCCGCCCGCCGGCGCGGGTCAGGACGTTACGCCACCGGTGCAGGGGAATCCCTCGGCGTTCTCGGGCTTCATCCAGGCGAGGATGCTGCCGACGCGGCTGACGCCCGACCTTTTGGGCGGAATGTGGACTCTGCTGCAGGACGCTCAGGCGGTTCCGTCCAGGCTGCCATGGGACATCGCGTCCGGCCATCGGCAGGCGCCGGCCCACGGAGCCGGTGGCCGCGTTCGACGGTTCCGTGGGACTGGAGATCAAGCTGCTTCCGCCGCGGGATCCGGAGTCCACGGGCATGGTCGAGCGGATGAACAGGTTCTTCCGGAAGTGCTTCGTACCGGGCCGGGATTTCCTCTTGCCGGCTGAATTCAACGGCCAGCTGGAGGACTAGCTGCCCAAGGCCAATCACCGGTACTCGCGGTCCCGCCACGGCCGCTCTGACGAGCTGATCGTCCTGGACCGGGAGAGGATGCGGGAACTGCCGCCGGTGACCCAAGAAGCGGTGTTCCGCAACGCGGTGCGGCTGCCGCGGGATTACTACGTGCGGGTGTTCTCCAACGACTGTTCCGTCGACCCTTCGTTCATTGGGAGGATCGCGGATGTCACTGCTGATCTGGACACCGTCTGGGTCACCCATGAGGGTGTCATCATCGCCTCCCACGTCCGGGCATGGGCACGGCACCTGGTCCTCACCGATCTGGCCCATTTGGTCCGCGCGGCGATAATGCGCCGGGACTTCCGGACCCAGCGGGTGCACCGCCCCGAACGCGAGGAAGCGGTGCAGGTGCGGGATCTGGCCGCCGGCGACGAGATCTTCGGCATCGACCTCGGCCAGAAGCCGAACCTGGTCCTGGCGGTGGCCTCATGACCGGGACACCATCACAGATCGAGTGCGGGAGGCGGGCGCCGTCCAGGGAAGAGCGCCTTTGGTGTCACCGTTGGGTGCGCTTTGGCCTCCTACCGATCGTGGATGGTCCAGGAGCATGGCTTGGCGCTGACTACTGTGCTTCGCTACGAGAACACTGCGCGGCGCTTCCTTCAGGAGTCTTCTGTGGGTGGCGTGTTCGCTCCGGCGGAACTGACCGGGGCGGACGTCAATGCGTTCCTGCGGCGGGAATTCGCTCGGGCCGACGGCAACCGCGTTACACCACACTGGACTTGGCCTCAGCGATGTGGGAGAGCACCCGCTTACCTGGTCGAGGCCGTGAGTTGGGCAGCCGATTGGATCAACAGCAGTCAGATCGTTCTCACAGAGGTAGGTTAGGCTACGCCGTAAACATCAGCTTTAGCATTCCCACGACACAGGTGAAGCGGTTCGCGATGACAGTCGGCAGCGCCTGTCGCATGGCAATTCAGAGAACTGGTGAGGAGAACCAGATTACTCGGGCTGGCACGTTGCCGGGGTTCCAGAAGGCATGAGGGATGGACGAGTCGAATGCGATGGAGTCGCCAGCTTCCAGCTCGAAGTCTTCAAACTTCAAAGTCATGTGGAGCCTTCCCTCCAGAACGACTCCGTACTCCCGGCCGGGGTGTTGCAGCAGTTCCTGGCGTTGGGTTGCTACCTGCGCTGGCTCGTAGATGTATTCGCAGAAGTCGGCTTTTCTCTCCACCGCAGGAAGGAGGAGCTCGGAGGTGACCCCGCCCTGGATGTGAATTTTCTGGCGCCGGGCAGCCCTTTGGACGATCGCCAGACTCATAGCGGTGGCAGCTTCACCTTCCGTCCGGCGCTCGGACTCCTCAGCTTGTTCGGTCAGGATGGAGTCGACCGGCCTCCCGAGCCGCGAGGCAATCGCCGTTAACATGCTGATCGAAGGTTCGGAGAGGCTCCGCTCGATCTGGGAGATGTGGCTTGGAGAGCAGCCGATGTCCTTTGCGAGCTGTCGAATACTGAGATTCTGGGCGAATCTGATCCGGCGGATCCGGGCACCGAGGGTATCGGTCTCGGCGTCATCTCCCGGCAGCTGGCTCATAGCCATAGCCTAACAGTGAACACAGGTGTGCACCCGGCACGACGCTTGGTCGAGCCGGGTGCTCTGGGGATCCTAGTCGCGGCTACACGGCATGGCGCCGTGGGCCGAACGATTCATCCCAGCGGAGGTGTCACGGCATAGACCATGACTGCGTCCTCGACACCTGTGTTACTGATGCGGTAACGCCAACCTGGTGCGAAGAAGGCGGTGTCCTCTGCTACGAAGTCAAGATGACGGTCCGCCCACTCTATGGTGCATTCACCCCGCATCAAGTAGAAGAATTCGTGCACTGGTCCGAGATAGTGGATGGACTCGTCGTCGGGTCGCTCCTCTTCTGTGGACCACCAGGTACTGACCTCCCCCGGCTTCATCCAGCTGACCCCGGCCATGATGCTGGACCCATGCTCTGCGTGTGTGAGGGTCCTAGCCAAGGACATCGCGACCGCGCTGTCCTCACGCGCTACGACTGGTCGGTCTCGCAGTGAGACCACCTGAGGCAGCAGACGTTGGTTGGATTCTGTCACCGTCGTTCCCGTCCGCCATCGGTGCCCCGCAGGCCGTCGATGACTAATCGCTGGTTATGGATTAGGAGTGCCTCGTTTTCGGGCATTAACCGACCATGAGACAGTGCGCCCGAAACTAGGCCGCGCTGGACGCCTTCGAACACATGCCAGTCCTGCTTCATGATCACCAGTATCTCCTCGATGGCCTCTTCCACCTCGGTCTCAGACCACGCCGCCGGGAAGTAGAAGTCGTTGTACTGCCGCGTGGTGTGGGCATCGATCGGCGCATAGGTATACGTGTAGAAGTAGTCGTTCCCCCGCCCGGAGATCATGAAGTTCGGAAAGACATAGTTGAGGTGGAAGTCCAGCCACTCGCCCGTATCTGGCGCCTCCTCTTTGGCCCGCGACTCGTGGGAAAAGCAACGATCGAAAGTGGTGACCCTGTAGTTCTCGGAGTCCACATGGTACTTAGAGCTGAACTCTGGGTGGACGGTCTGGCAGTGGTAGCACTCGGTGTTGTTGTCGAGCGTGACCTTCCAGTTAGCGGATATATCCCACGAGCGGGACGCTCGTAGAGGGTGCCGCTCCAAGTCAAACCCGCGCTCTTCACACACGACGGCGATGCCGCCGAGCACCTCTGCCAGTGGTGTTGCTTCGGGATCGCGGTTGACAAAGATCAGCGGCCCCCAAGAGTCCACGGCCAACGGAGACAACCGGATCCGTGACGGGTCGAGGTCGCTCTCACTCTGTGAACGTGGGGCCGACTTCAAGGTGCCATCCAGGTCGAAGGTCCAGCTGTGGTACCCACAAGTCAGGGTGCGGGCCGGACCACAGCCTTTCGCCAGAATGTTGCCCCGATGGGGGCAGACATTCGCGTGGGCAGCCATCTGACCGTCAGTGGTAAGGGTAACCACGACAGGGAAATCACCCAGCTGCGCGGTGAAGTACGAGCCAAGTTTCGCCAACTGTGAACGGTGACCGACATACTGCCAGGAACGCGCGAAGATTCGCTCTTGCTCGAGCCTGAAGATATCCGGATCTGTATACCACGAGAACGGAATTGTCCCGCCCTGGTCCAGATCCGCGTGGGCTTGCTCGATGGCCAACTCCAGGGGGCCGAATTCGGCAGGAAGTGCCAAGTCGATACTCATCGAATCATGCCTCCTCGAGCGCTGCGATGACCGCCTTCATCCACGGTCCCATGTCCGCAGGCACCCGAGAGGTGATCAGGTTACCGTCAACGACGACGGCCTCGTCGACATAAGTCGCACCGGCATTGACCATGTCATCCTTGATTGCCGAGACGCTGGTCGCCTTGCGGCCCGAAACGATGCCGGCGGAAATCGTCACCCAACCGCCGTGGCACACGGTCGCAACCGGCTTACCCGCGGCATCCATTTCCCGGACCACATCGAGAACCCGGGTCGAACGGCGCAACAGGTCCGGTGCGAACCCTCCTGGGATCACCACGGCGTCGAAGGTCGTGGTGTCGATGTCCTCGACCGATGCGTCCACTGGGAACGCCACCATTCCGTTCTTGCCCTTCACATTCGCTGCGGTCACACCAGCGACTACGACCTCGATCTCCTCCTCTTTGAGGCGGTACACGGCGTAAATGAGCTCCGATTCCTCGAAATAGTCGGCGGCGAGGACGAGAACACGCTTTGTCTTGAGGCTCATATTGTTCACTTTCAATAACTTTGGAATGGACAATAGTCATTGTGAATGAACGCATGCCTGCGTGTCAAGCATCACCCTCACCCTCCCGGTCGCCGAGAACGTAGATGGCGGCCGCACTCACCGGGTTGCAATACTCCATAAATACTGAGGAGAACTGAAGCTTTCATAGCAAGCGCGGCGGCTTCGTGATTCTCCAAAGTCCTCAAAAGTCTTGACGAAGTGTGCACTCAGAATGCACACTGTTCATAATATTGGTGACCCACCCCTCAGACCGGAGGACGCATGATGCTCACGGAAGTGACCGAGCTTAAACTTGCCGTTGTACGAATTGTGCCCGAGTCTGCCGGAGTCCTCTCCCTCGTCTTGGAGAATCCAGGCACTACCGATCTCCTCCCCGTCTGGGACCCTGGTGCGCACATCGAGGTAGAGGTTCCAGGAGTCGGCCCGCGTCATTACTCGCTTAACTCCGACCCCCAAGATCGACGCACCTGGCGGATTTCTGTGCTACGTTCCGACAATGGTCGCGGCGGTTCGGTTGCTCTGCACGGAGTGTTTCCGGGCAGCCTGCTTGCGGTCCGGGGACCACGTAACAATTTCCCCCTCGCCGATACTGCACGGCTTCTCCTGATAGGTGGGGGCATTGGCATTACTCCATTGCTGCCAATGTTGCGCCAAGCCGAACGAGAGGGCCGCGACTGGCAGCTGCTTTACTCCGGCCGTTCCCGGGATTCGATGGCATTTCTTTCGGAGCTCGCGCCCTATGGTGATCGAGTGCGCATATTCGCCAACGACGACGGAGAATTCCTCGATCTGGCTGCCGAACTGGCCGAGCCGACACCCGACATGGCCGTGCACTGCTGTGGACCTACACCGATGCTGGATGCCGCTAAGGTCGCGACAGCACACTGGCCCACGGGCAGTTTGCGCCTCGAGCGCTTCGCTGCGGTGCCGGCGGTAATCCTTTCCGCGGATCGACCGTTCGAGGTTTTGGCTGCCCGTTCCGGCGTCTCGACAACAGTTCCGGTCGGCTGTTCTATCCTCGATTCGCTGGAAGCTGCCGGGATTCGGCCCACTAGCAGTTGCCGTGAGGGAATTTGCGGCACCTGTGAAACGCCTGTGCTTGAAGGGATCCCTCAACACCGCGACAGCCTGCTCACCGAGGAAGAACGCGCCACTAATAAGACGATGATAATCTGCGTCGGGCGTGCCGCCACAGATCGGCTCGTGCTGGATTTGTGATCCATGGTTCAGGCCACTCCAAGCCCGTGGCCACAACTCGATGACGCATCACTGTCGGCGACAGGGGCCCATGGCGGTACTTGTAGTACCTGGGGCTGCTGACGCCCAGCAGCCGGCAACAGACGTTCGCGGGAAACCAGTCCCGGTGGGCTTTGCGATCACCGTGTGGCTTTAGGTCCGACAGGCCCTCGCCCAGCTGCTGGCACGGCAGATCGAACGGCTCAGGGTGCAACTGGCGGAGCGAGGAAAGACCGGAAGATCCGCCGATTTAAGGCGGCGCCAGGCGCCTGGCTCCCGACTCCGGGTGACGGGCGCCAGCTTACGGACAGCAACAAAAACGCCGTTATGCAAGATAGGGCCACGGTCTCCGGAGCTCTGCGACGGAGCGCCCTGGACCCAACCGCCGGCCGCGCCAGCGGACGCCCGAAAGGGTGCGAGCCCTCCTCAGCATGCCCTTCCTGCTGAGGAGGGCGAGGCCATGAGTGATCGACCACCGCGTTCCGGCCGCCCACACCGTCCGCCGCACGGTGCCGGGTTGCGGTCTCCGCGGGTCCTCAAGATTCCTGGCCGTGGTGTTCACGGTCGCCGCAGCAGGATCGCTGGTGCCGGTGGTCCTCGATCGCGCCATCGGCACGCCGCCGGGCGGCGTGTCGTCATCACGGTCCTGAATGCCCTGGCGGCTCTCGTGCTGTGGCGGAGGGTGTTGGAACAAGCTCGGACATGAGAAAGGGCCGGCACTCGGCCGGGCCTGCATGGTGGGTAAACCCAGCCGGACCGGCTTAGGTGTTTGGCTGCGCCGAGTCGTGGAGACTGCCCAGTAGGTGATGATTGAGGGCCTCGAACGGTCCGGGAGGTCAGGTAGGGGCCCTCCCGCGCAGCTCAACGCCGGGGGGTCCGCTACTGGTTCGATTGGCCCCGGTCTTTGCAGGGTCTCGGCCCGGGCCTCGGCCGCGGCCACGCTGGCCGCCGCGTCGGCTGCGGTATTGCTGGCCTGCTGTTCGGCCGCGCGTGCCTGCTCCCGTTGCGCCTGAATCGCCGCGGCCTGGGTATCGAGTGCGGTGACACGGGCCTTCGCGCACCCAGGGGCAATGGCAATCCGGTCCCATCGCGGGTACCGCGATGCGGTTTATGGCGGCGGCGAGCAACGACAAAACTGCGGCACAGACGGCGCAGCTGATCAACACCGCCTTCGCCGTGTACGAGATACACCCAGGCCGGCCGCACACGTGACGCCCAGCGCATCCGCACCGTGCTCACACAGCAGTTGCCCCTGTTCACCGCAACCATGCCCAAGCCCGTTCTGGGAGGCGCCGGGGCATAGCGCCGGCGTGCCCAGTCTACGGTGTACCTAGCCGCAAATGCTGTTGTCGAAGCGTGGGAAGGCGTAGGTAATTCCTCCAACTATATTGCTGTAATAGGGGTTGCCGAAGTCTTGCAGGTCACTTGTGAACAGTTCTTGACGGGTTCTAGGAATACAAGCGTACGTCCGGGAACCATCCTGCCGGTGCGCGCTTTGATTCCAAGCGGGCGGGGTCACGGTGCCCGGCTTTGTCGCAGTTGTAGAAGGGACCGTGGGGGTCCAGGAGGACGCGCATGTGGTGGTCTGCGTGGTCACGCCACCAGACGCTGATGCCGGTGGCCCCGTCGAGGCGCATGTGCTCCCATGCCCGCCAGAGGGCTTCAACCCGGGAGACGGCTTCGGGGTGGAAGTACCATTCCCTGCACCATTTGGCGCTCCGGTCGTCGACGTCGCGGACGTAGGTGGGGAGCAGCTGTTCGTGCAGGAAATCTTCGGCCGAGCCGAAGACAAGCTGAGGAGCTTCTGCCGCCTCAGCTGCCGGCGCGTCGTGACTGTCGGCTGTGTCGTTGCCGGCCTCAGCGAAGAGCCCGATTTCCTCTGCCATGTATTCTCTCCTACCTGGCGACCCAGGGATTGACCGCTGCGGTTTCGCCGGCGGCCACCGGTTCGGCGTCGTCGTCCCGGCGAGGGCTGTTGGCTTTGATGGATGCTTCCACGGCGTCTTTGTGAGGGCCGGTGTACCAGGGCAGAGTGCGGACGAGGGTGGCGGGTGCGCCGGAGGCGAGGACGACGGCGCGGCCGCGGTCCAGTTCAGCGAGGTTGGAGACGTCGAAGATCCGTTCCTTGCCTTCCTGGCGGGAGCGGCTGCGCCCGGATTTGCCGGAGGAGAGGGAGACGTTGGTGTAGCTGTAGTCCCCGATCAGGTCTGAGAGGGCGCGGAGGAAGCCGTCTTCGGCCACTCCCCCGCCGTAGACCTTGATGTTTGCGGCGGACCAGATTTTGCGCATGTTCGCCTCGCCCCACAGTTCCACGCCCTGGGACCAGGACTGCAGGATCGCCATCACGATTAGGCCCTTGGAGCCGTAGTGGCTGAACTGGTCCGGCAGGGACGCCCAGCGGACCACGTTGGCCAGCTCGTCCAGGGCGAATAAGGCGGGCAGGTCCAGGCGGCCGCCCTGGCGCTCGGCGCGTTCCTCCATGGCCTCGGCAATGGCCACGGTGAGGGCGGTGGTCAGGGGCGCGGCGGAGCCGGCGCCTTCCTTGGACAGGATGTAGATCGTCTCCCCGGAGCGGGCGAAGTCTTTGGGGTTGAACTGCGGGCGGGAGTCCGTGGTGACGGTGGCCCCGGGGGCGACCCAGCGCAGGGTGTTTCTGCTTTTGACGCACTGGACCATTTTTTCGGCGGTCCCGAAAATGCCGTCGCGCTGTTTATCGGCCAGTTTCAGAGTCGATTCCAGGCCCTTGTACTGCAGCTCGTAGCCGTGCTCTTTGAGGATTTCGATGGGGGCCCGGCTGACCTGCTCCGTGACCCACAGGTAGACCTGCGTGATGGGCAGCTCCCCGAGTGCGGCGGCAAGGAAGTAGGAGGACAGGATGTCTTCGGCTTTGGGGTCGAAGTACGCGTCCGGTTTGGACCCGGGGGTCCGTGAGCCGACGGCGAAGTGCTGGGTGAGCTTGTAGGCCTTCTCTTCGTCCGTGACATAGGACAGCGGGTTCCACCACCAGGTGGGTTCCTCCTGGGCGATCTTCTGGGGATCGAACACCCACACCGGAGCCGCCTGGGCCCGGACGCTGCGGGTGCCGTCCACGACGTCGCGTTTGTTCGAGGTGGAGACCACGGCGCCGGGGGCGTCCAGAATGGCCGGGATGACGCGGGAGGTGGATTTACCGGTCCGGGGGCCCCAGATGTCGATGCTGAGGTCTTCCCACGGCTGGATGAATTTCTGCCCGGTGGAGACCACCCGGCCGACCGTAATCCCGGGGGTGTCTTTGACGCCGAGGCGTTCGGCGGTGGCCATGGCACCCTTTTCGGAAAATGCGGCCAGTGACTTGCCGCGGCCGAGGTAGCGTGCGGCTTTGTCCACCCTGGCCCTTTTGCCCGCACCCGTGGCCCGGGCAACAAACACCAGGACGACGCCGACAACCAGCAGTACTGCCAGGACGCCGGCAACGACTGTGGACTGGACCGGCCACGGAACCTTCCCCTTGACCAGTCCGGCGATCAGATCAATCGGGTGGGCCGGGGGTGCGGCGATGCCGGCCAGCCAGGACCCGAGTTGGGCTGCGACCCAGCTGCCGCCCCCAACGACGGCAGCTGCGCCAATGGCCACCCAGATTTCCAGCCCGTCGCCGAGCCCGGCGCCTTTGCGGTTCGGTGCGCTCACGCTACACCCCCTCCCCTGAGCCCGACAGGCCCGTCCACCGCCGACATGGCTTTGGCCAGACCATTCCACTTTTTATTGGTGTCGTTCAGGGACGTCTCGATGGATGTGAGGCCGATCTGGACGGGGATGCCGGGGCGGCCGCCGACCTTGATCAGGAACTTCCCCCGGCCCGGGGGTTCGACGTTGCCGCCGCGGGAGTCCCAGGCGGGCGGGTCCTGCCAAGAGATGAGCTTCTGCTGTTCCTCACCTGAGAGAGGGATCGCTGCGGCCAGCGGCGGCATCTCGGAGGCGGGAAGGCCGCCGCAGATGACCATGCCGGAGCGTTCGACGAAGCCACGGGCCTTCATCCGGTCCTCCTCTGCCGGGAGCGCCAGCAGGTCGGACATGGTGTGGGAAATCATGACCTGCCCGACACCGACCGAGCGGTTGAGACGGGTCAGGGCGTCCACCCGGTCCACCATGCCCTTACCGGCGCGCAGTGCCCGCCAGAGCTCGTCCAGGACGACGAAGTAGTTCCGGCGCGGTTCCAGTCCGGCGTCGGCGAGGGCGTTGGCGACGTTGACGGTGCCGAAGCCGTAGGACCAGCACGCCAGCAGCACGGCGGCCTGCAGGTCCGTCTCGGTTTCGTCGATGCTGGAGACATCGAAGACGACGGCACGGTCGCGCCGCATCGGGTTGGTGGTGTGCCGGGAGAAGATTTCTCCAAGTTTCCCGCCCCCGGTCAGGCCGAGCAGGGTCGCTTCCAGCGCCCGGGTTTCCTGCTGGTAGACGCTCATATCTCCCCGGTCCAGTGCGACCTGGCGCAACTCGTCGGGGGCGGCGGTGATGACGTCCAGGAGGTCTTTCAGGACCGGCACCCCGTCAAAGGTGTCATCGAGGACGCGCAGGGCGCGGTCCAGGATGGTCTGTTCCTGATCGGTAGGCGGGTTGTTCCGGCTGATCGTGATGAGGGAAACAACCATGTTCAGGCGCCGGCCGTGGGCGTCGGCCCGGACCCGGACGGCCGCTTCGTGGTGGCCTTGTTCCTCAAGGAGCTGGGCGACCTCAATGGCCTGTCCCGGGTCGAGGATGTTCAGGTACCCGCGGCCGCGGCCGAGTTCGATGACCTGCCCGCCAAGGGCCTTGATGGCGTCCACGTGTTCGCCCTTCAAGTCCCCGAGGACGAGCGGGTGGACGCCCTGGCCGGAAAGGCCCAGCATCATACGGCGCACGAGCGTGGACTTACCCAGACCGGGCTTGCCCAGGATGAACGCGGAGGGGTTGGAAATCAGGTGGGCACGCTGGAACCAACTGATCGGATCACAGCAGACCGTGGCCTGCGTTTCCTCGTGC
Source organism: Arthrobacter sp. UYEF3 (assembly GCF_040546245.1). Taxonomy (NCBI): domain Bacteria; kingdom Bacillati; phylum Actinomycetota; class Actinomycetes; order Micrococcales; family Micrococcaceae; genus Arthrobacter; species Arthrobacter sp. UYEF3. The sequence continues at coordinate 100,384 of NZ_JBEPNK010000011.1, read as the reverse complement.
CGGCCCAGCGGGACACCGACCATGGGCGAGGACGTGCCGGAGGAAAACGGCCACAGCCCGCAGACCTGCACCGTGGTCCCACGGTACTCACGCACGGCCGGGATCAGGGCGGCAGCCCCTCCCCCGCGGCCGCCCCAGCCACGGGACCCAGGGACACGCAACCGGGCAGGACGTGATGTGGCTGCGCGGAGGTCACGGGCTTCGGATGCCACACCGTCAAGGAGCGGATTCTTCTTCTGCCGGCGAAAGAGCTTCCGCATTACAGGGCCTCTCTGATTTCGGTGGGCAGCAGGATGTGTTTGGGCAGGACCAGCCCGAGCGGCAGGGACGCGGCGAAGGCGGTGTCCTGGGAGCCGTAGGCCCGGCGCAGCAGCACCCGGGCGGTGCCGGAGGTCTGTTCCACGGCGGCGACGGCGTCGGGGAGCCGGGCGGGGTCGGTGACGGTGGCGGTGACGACCATGCCGAAGTTCACCAGCCCGGCACCCTGGGCTTCCTCCTGCGCGGTCTGCGCGGCGGAGCGGGCATCGACCAGGGCGCGGGCCGACGGGCGGTTCCCGGAGGTGATGCGGACGTTGGCATTGTTCTGGTCCCGTTCGACCACGGCGGCGGCACGGGCCGAGTCCATCGGACGGTAGAGCAGGGAAACGCGCTTGCGGTCGATGTCCCCGTGCGGGGCCAGCAGCCGGGAAAGAACCGAGGAGTTCACCGACCCGCGCGGGGCGCCGGTCATGGTCCAGGAGGCCGAGAACGCGCCGTCGTGCCGGTAGTCATCCCAGCCTGCCTGCGTCGCGGACGGGCCGACTTCGCCCCAGGTGAGGGCGACCGGGGATCCGGCGGCGTGCGCTTCGTCAATGATCAATGCCGCGGGTGGGTCGTAGGCGATCCGGACGACCTCGCAGAGTTCCTGCGCGGACATGGGCCGGGCGATGCCGGCGCCGGTGGCCTGCAGCCGGGCACCGAGCCCGGGGATCCGGGATGCCAGGTCCCTGGCGACGCCTTCGGGTTCGCGCTTCCGGGACCCTGTGCGCAGTGCGGCGGTGAAGGTCAGGGACACCCAGGCCCGGACGGTGGCCGAGCCCTCCGGGTAGGTGCGGACAACCTCCCGGAGGATCGCCTTCGCGGCCGCCGGGGCGTCGGGGTGGATGTTCATTTCGACTTCGTTGCGCAGCCGGTAGCCGGAATCCGGTGCGGTCTCCACGGTCACGGCCGCGGCCTCCAGCCCGGCTTCATCCCCGAGTCCGGCGATCCAGCCGCCCCAGTTAGCGACCCACGCGTCGACCTGTTCCGGGTCCACCAGGGACGCACCATCTGGTTCGGTGGAGAAGACCACGGTGAAGTGGTTCGTGGTGGGGACATGGAGCATGGCGAAGGGGCGGTTGTAGGAGTCGTTGAACTCGTACAGCCGGGACTTCGCGGCCAGACCGGGAACCTGGAACATCCCCCACCCGGTGACCCCGAGCGGCCCGGAACGGTAGAGGTTGGTCCCGCCGTGACGGGCGAGACGGAAGTTCATTCGCGTCGCGAACCGGTCCACGATGGACTGTCCGTGCTTGTCCTTGAGGCTCAGTAGCAGCACGAGCAGTCCGGCAAGAGCGAGGACGCTCAGGCCCGGCAGCAGCCCGAGAAACGCGAAGGTGATGATGCCGGCCAACAGGCCGGTCATGACGATGCCGGTGCCGATCGCGCCCAGGCTGCCCAGCCCGGCGGAGCGGGGAACCCGCCAGTTGCCGTAGGACGGTTCCTTGTATTCGGTATTAATTGCTGCCACTGGGGCCCTCCGATGTTACTGATTGGCCGGTTGAATCCTGTGCGGTCTGTTGTGCGGCCTGAGAGGCCCTGGACGCTACTTGTGCTCCCGCGGCGACGACGAGTCCGGCCGGGCCGGCGGCTTTCGCCGCTCCCGACGCGGCGCCTGCACCGGCGGTGCCCGCGCCGGCTCCTGCGACTGAGCCGGAGCTGCCCGCCCCGGCAGTAGCGGCGCTTGTTGTGGTGCCCTTGCCGGGCGCGCCTCCTGGGCCCGGTGAGCCAGGGGTGGGTTTGGCATTGCCGCCGTTACTGCCGCCGGCGCCCTTGCTGCCCTGGGCGCTGGCGCTCGTCTGGCCGGGCTGGCTGGCCGGTGTGGGGGATGCGTTGCCGCGTCCACTGCCGGACCGGGCCATCGAGACGGCACCGGTGGCCATGGCCCCCACCGCAGCTCCTGCTCCCCCGCCGGAACCGGACGCGACCGCTCCCACCATCGGGGTGACGAAGCGCATCAGTGCCGGCAGCGCCAGCAACGCGACAATCATGAGGGCGAACCCGGTAATGGATCTCAGCAGGACGTTCCCGCCCGAGGATCCCATGAGCTTGAAGGCCACGGCGTACACGACGGCCGCAGCGGGCTTGTAGAGGATGAACGCGATGGTCCAGCCGACGGCCTTCTGGAACCACTGCCGCCCCATCTCGGTGTTGGTGAACGACGCCGTGGTCGGCAGGATGCCGGCGAGGATTACGAGCATGCCGCCGCGGACGATCATGAGAACGATCTGCACCAGCGAGGCAAGCAGGCCCACCAGGCCCAGGATGATCAGAATGAAGACCCCGACCCCGGTCTGGTTCGTCATCACCAGGATGCCCATCGCGTGGGCGAAGCCCTTGCCGTCGGTTGCCCGGTCAATGATCGAAGCCGAGAACGCGTCGGCCGCGATCACCAAAATGGAAATCACCGCCAGCCCGAGCCCGGACACCAGCGTGAGGGTCAACAGGGACCGGAGCAGTTCCTTCAACGGAGCCCCGCGTTGCTCCCAGATCATCCGGGTGCCGCCAAGGATGACCGACAAAACCGCCAGCGCCAGGGTCCAGTAGCCCAGTTCCGAATGGACGAAACCGACCACAGGACTGGGGGTGACCCCATCCTGGGATGCGAGGTTGGCCGTAGGCATGGACACCCAGAACGTGGAGAGCGTGGTCACCATCTGGCTCATGCCCTCCATGATGGATTTCGCCAGATTCGTTATTGCGTCGTTGATTGCCCCGGAGGCGATGTTGCCCACCACACACGTCATGTCCCCCAAGCTGCACTCAGCCATGTCAGACGCCTGACCAGAGGATGAAACCGCTCAGATCACTGAGCTGGGCGACACCATTGAATACTTGACCATCATCAGAAGCCTTCACCTTCCAGTCTCCGGCTACCCAGCGAAGCGAAAGGACTGAATGCGCCAGCGCACCATGCGGGAGCTTGATAGCCAGATCGACATCTGCCTCAGCCGGGCTGTAGGACTTAAGCAGGAAGCCGCTGACCTGAGCGGTCTCACCGCTCCCCGCATTCGAAGTCCGCGTCTTGGCCGCCTTGATGGCCGCGTCACGTCCGGGGCCCGGCACCAGAATCTTTTCGGCGAGCTCGAGCTCATCCTGCGTCCCGGACGAGCCAAGGGCGATCATGTTGGCGGCCGCGTAGAGCGCGCCGGTGGGGGAATCTGCGAAGCAGGAGCGGAATCCATCTCCGTCTGTCACGCCCGGGCCGGAGGTTTTGGGATCCGTGGGCGCAGCCATTTTTCCGACCAGCTCCCACTTGGATTTGGGCGCTGCTCCCAATGCCGTTTCCGTACTTGATGGCAGGCCGCAGACGCTCTTGCCGGCAGCGTCGGCCCCCTTGGCGGGGGCTGCAAAGGCGCTGTCCGGCGATGCGGCGGGGCCCGGCTGGGCGGGGCTACCTCCCTCGGGGAGGAAGAAGATCACGACGACGGCAGCGATCAGTGCGATGACCAGGGCGGCCGAGATGATGAATCCGGGCTTGGTGAGCGGGCTGCGTTCGGTACTGCTTTGGGTGGATTCGTTCATGATGAACCTCTCCGGTAGTCGGTTTAGGCGAAGGCGCGGACGATGCCGGAGGCGCCGGTGATGATGATGCAACCACCGAGGACCCAGCCGAGCTTGCCGAGATGTTCCCCGCCATTGCCGCGGGAGAGCTGGATGACCATGCCGATGCCCACGATGATCACGCCCAGGACGCCGAGGACGAGGCCGATGCCGGAGGCCCAGTTCAGGATGGTCAGCAGGCCTTTGGCCTGTTCCGGGACGGTGGGCGTCGGGTTCGGGATAGCGTCGAAGGGAAGCCGGGCGACGATGTTCTGCATGATGAGACCTTTCGGGAGGTGCTGCAGTGGTGGGGTTGGTGGTCAGGTGGCGAGGGTTGCGATGTCTGTAGCGCAGCGTTGATAGTCGCGTCCCGGCGGCCCGGCAGTGTCTCCGTGCCGCCAGGCCTCGACCCAGGGCAGGGTCCAGAGCCGGGGTGCTCCTCCGCCGACGATGGAGGCGAAGTCCCGCAGGGGTTTGGGGGTCTTCCCTGGTGCGTCCGCCAGGACGGCGAGGCCGAGCAGCTCAAAGTCGGGGGCCGCGCCTGATGCCCACTGGGTGAGAGCGTTCCGGGCGGCTGTCAGGCCGCGCATGTCTGCCCGGCAGACCAGCAGCACCCGCGGCGTGCTGCCGTCCTGGAGAATGGGCCAGCAGTGATCGGTGGCGCGTGCCCCGTTGAGGAGGTCCGCGATGCGGCTTTCACCGGATCCGCCGTGGGCGCCGGTGACCCACACCGCTGCGGAGCCAGAGACGGAGCGGCGGGCCAGGCGGTCTGCGGCGTCCGGTTCGACTATCCCCCTCAACGGGGCATTGATCACGGCCGGCGCCGGCACGTGACTCTCCGGGGCTGCCGTGTCCGCGCCGTCAGCGGGCGCCGGGCGGGTGATCCAGGGGTTCAGGGACTGTTGCACGATTTCCTCCTCTCAGAGTCCGTTGGGTGGATGGTTTAGAAGCCGGCGGCGACGGCGGCCGCGGCGGCCAGCCAGGCCCGCTGGGTTGCGGGCTGGAGGGCTTCGTAGCGGATGGGTCCGTTGACCAGGGCCGGATCGTAAGGAATCCGGACAACGGCGCGGACGAACGGTGCGAAGCCGTCAGCGATCCGCTGCGCTTCGTCCTTGGCCCGCTTCAGGGCGTCCCCGCTCATGCTGCGCTTGGCGTCGGTGGACTCCGAGACGATCACGACGGCGTTGCGTGCCAGCTCCGCGTCGTGGCCACCCCGGGATTCCAGCGTCTGCAGGGTCAGCCGCGCGGCTTCGGCGCGGTCCTCGATGGCCGTGACCGGGACGACGAGCTGGTTGGTGTGGTCGATCATCCGACGCCAATTCGCGGCCCGGGCCGTGTTGCCCGAATCCATGACCACCAGCCGGTAATAGCGGGTGAGGACCTGGTGGGCGATATCGACTTCCTCGGCGGTCACTTCGTGATCGCCTTCCTCGTTTTCATCCGAGCGCAGCACATCGAACTTATCCGCGGTCTGGTGGTGAACGAACTTCGCAATTTCGGCCGCGTTCGTGGACGGGGACAGCAACTCGGTGGAGGCGTCGATCAAGTCCAGGACGCTCCGGTCGTGGGAACCCTTTTCGGTCCGCCAGCCCAGGGTGCCCTGGGATTCGTTGTTATCCCACGCCACGGTGGCGGCCCCGCTGTAGCGGGCGAGGATGGCCGAGAGCATCACCACGGTGGGGGTCTTGTTCGCCCCGCCCTTGCGGTTGACCACGGCAATGGTCCGGGGACCGGGCCAGTGCTGGCTCACCGTGCGAATATCCTCGCGTTCAGTGAGTTCTTCCTCTGAGGGGTTCATCCGGAATCCCAGGCGCGTGAGCGTTCCCCGCCAGCCCTGGGTGGCCGGTTCCATTACCGGGGCGCTGACCAGAAACGAGGTTTCCTTCAAGCTGCGCCGCGTCGGCACCGCTTCCTCAGTAACGACAGCTGTCTGCGGTTCCGGGCTGGCCGGCGCGTGGTCGGCGGCGGCTGCAGGGGCGGGAACCGGCACGGGCTCTGCAGGAGCGGCCACGGGCTCCGGTGCGGGAGGGGAAACGGTATCAATCAGAGCCGGTGTGACTATTTTCGGTGTGGTTTCGGGGGCTTCTGCCCGGCGGCGGGTCTGCCGGGGGTCATAGGAGACGGATTCGATCCTGTTATCCGGATGCACGATCAGTTCACCCTGGCCGTCGGGGTCCTCGATCCGGACCCGGACGGGGCGCTGCAGGGTCTGGGCTTCGCCCACGATGAGTGCCAGGGCGTTGTTGCGCAGTTCCTGCACGGAGTCTCCGGCAGGGACGACGCGGGAGTTGCCCGCGACGACGACCTCGGCGGTGCCGTTGTCCCGGACGATGGCCCGGATGTTGGGAAAGGCCAGAACTTGCGTTGGTGTGGTACCCATGAGCTTCTTCCTTACGTGTGAGATGGAGGTGCGGCGCTTAGGGCGACGGCGGGGTGAGCCGGTTGACCTTCCACGGGGCGTCCTTGCCTGTGCGGAGCAGCTGCACCGTGTAGGTCCCGGCATTGGTGGGAACCGCTGCCATAACGCCGTAACCGTTGGCTTCATCGACGCTCAACGTGGCGGGGCCGGTGACGCGGCTGACCGGGATGTTGGACGGGCCCACTGCCGAGTAATCGGCGGTCGCCTGCGGTGTCAGCCACCGGGCCAGGTCATTGGCCCACTGCTTTTCCTCCACCGTGGGGCGGGCGAAGTCCGCCATGGCCTTCCCGGCGACTTCCACCGCTTTGTCTTTACTGGCCTGATCCCAGCCGATGCCAAGGGTGGCCGGGACCGTGCCCCCGGGCGCCTGCGGTCCGCTGTTGGCGCTCAGTGAGACCGGTGCGGACGGCGTGGGGCGGGCGGTGGCTGATGCGGACGGCGTAGGGCGGGCGGTGGCTGATGCGGCCGGTGCGCAGGAAACGCAGAGCAGCGCCACGGCGAGCAGGGTCAAGGGCTTTTTCACTTCTTCTCCTCTTGGGTGGGCAGGTACAGGAAGGCGGAGGGAACCGTGCTGGCCACGGTCCGGGTGTAGTAGGTGTGGTCGGCAGGGGCCGGGTTGCCGTTGTAGCCCTCTTCGACGTAGGTGCCGTTGTCTTTGACTTCCTTGACCACGGCGACGTGGCCGAAGGTGGGGTCCGCTCCCCCGGCTCCGGGTGCGTACCAAACGACCGCGCCGACCCGTGGTGTGTTGCCGGTGGGCCAGCCTTTGGCATCCCAGCCGGCCTTCCACGTCAGGGCTGAGCCGAGTCGCTGCCCGTCCGGGCGGAAGGAGCCGTTGAGGAACTTGAACGGCGCGCCGGTTGATCCCATCTGCTGATTCACCCGCCACAGAGCGAAGTCCACGCACTCGCGGTAGTGCATGCCCAGCGGCGAGGTGCTGGTTGTGTTCGCTCCTACCTGCAGCCAGGTCGGGGAGTTCTTCCACGGGTAGTCATCCCCCGCGCCGGACTGTCCCGGGATGGCGCAGTCGCTGCCTTCCAGGGAGAACTTCGAGCTCGAGAGCGCCTGAACGATTTTGACGGCCTCGGGCCAGTACTTCTGGTAGTGGTACGGGTCGGCGTTGCGCTGGACCTTGTTCCCGGCAATGGTCGGTTCCAACAGCTGCCAGCCGGCCACACCCTGCAAGGCCTTGATGAAGTTAGTCGCGCTCCTAGTGGGGTCCATGCGGTCCGCATAGGAACCCCACGCACCGTTATCGCGCTGCTGGAACAACCCCCGCGAGTCCGGGCCCGCTTCGTCGCCGGCATCCAGCACGCGCAACCCCGACTCCCCCAGAGCCACCATCACGCTGATCATCTGCCCGTTGACCGAAAGGTCCTGCGCTTTGCCGGCGCCCATGATCGCGGCGGCGTTCTTCAGCTGCACCTGGGTGTAACCCTCCACTTTCGTGTTGCCGTCGATGACGACGGAAACGGCCGGCCCGCAGTCGGCCGCGGCGGGTTTCGCGGGGGCCAAAAGCAGCAGCATGGAGAAGGCAAGGCCGATCAGCACCGCGGGTACCGCGACGACGGTTCCGGTGCTGAGCATCTTGGACGCCTTCACGGCAGTTCCCCCTTTCGGCACTTCTTGTGGATCCTCATAAGCATGAGCAACATCTTTAAAGTGATGCTAACATCATCAAAAATATGTTGGTACTTCATGAGGATGAGGCGGTGGGCGAGAATTGACGAATGCCCCGCATCTACAAGCCCCTTCCCGGACAGCCGCTCGCGGCTGAAAGAGCCTTGAATGTGTTCAATGCCAACACTCTGCGGGCGGCCGTAATCAGGGACCTGGCCCAGAATCCTGGCGGCGACACCACCGGAAACATCGCAAAGCGCATCGGCGTGGACTACCGGCAGGTCTACACGCATATCAAGACGCTTGAGGCCGAGGGGCTGGTCTCGGCTGCGGGCGAAGTTGGGATCCGCAACGGGCAGCGCGTGCAGTACTCCCTTGACTTGGGGAGGCTGAGGGAGCAGGGCCTCAACTACATGAGGTATCTGTCGGGAGAGTAAGTGCCGAATGTCGCCGCAGTCGAGAAGACGGCCGACGCCGGGATGTTTTGGATCGATGTCGGGGGTGCCGGGAGTTGAGCATCCGGGGGCTGCGGCTAGAGCGTACGGCGGCGCACTCGCTGCGGGGGTGTAGCCCCTACTACCCCCCCAACCTGTTGTAGGGGCTACACCTGTGATGCCATTCAATGTGCATGGTCAGGCAGTAGAGGGCGCCTGGAGAATGTCATATTCCAGAGTCTACTGAAAAAAGTTCAGTAGTGAAAATTTTTCAGTTAGGTGGGCTTTTTCTCTCGGGCCTGGGTGGAAGATTTCGGAGGGCTTCAGTCACCGCGCGAAGGGCGTCGATGTTCACTTCTCCCAGAACCCGCGCTGCGAAGTGCTCTACTTCGGCAATGCGGTAAGCCTCTATCAGGCGGAGTTCAGCCTCGACCCGTTCCGGGATGGGCCCGCTGCGCTGCAGCAGGTAGTTCTCGTCAACGTCAAAAAAGTACGCCAGTGCCTTAAGCAGTTCCGGATCCCAGCGGTTATCAGGAGAGCCGGCCAGGAGCCGGTGCCAGCGCGTTCTGGTGAGTGTGAGCCCCTGCTTCGCCAGGCCCTGTCGAACGTCTTCGTATGTGAAGCTGTCGGCGTCTTTGGCATGCACGATGTCCAGAAGAAGCTGGATTTTCGACGCGAGAACCTCTTTATCGCTGCGAGGATCTATAGGGTTGTCGTTCGAATTCACGCGTGATCCTGCTCCCGGCCAACGAGGGCGGCCACATCCCGAGGGCGGCGCTCTGCCAGCGGTAGCGAAGTCACAGCCCTCCTTTTAATTCCGTGTTCGTTGATGCCATTTGTCAGGCCTCGGCGGCTTCGTGGGATGCCACGTGAAAATCAGCCGATTATGAGAGTATATGAGGCTCCGAAGGCGATTACGCCGGTTATGAACCCGGCGATGACCTGAGACGCTGAGTGATCCCGGAGATAGACCCTGGACCAGCAGACCAGCGGAGCCGCCACCACGAAGGGAAGCCCCAGCCAGCCGAACATCAGCACGGCTGACACGGTCGCGCCGCCCAACGTCATTGCATGGCCCGATATCTTCCAGATCGGACTGACCAGAATGAGGGCCACAATCCCGCAGAGAATGCCACCAACTAGTCCCCAGACGGGCTGGGGTGCACCCGTGATCGAGAGGATTGCGCAGCCAAGCAGCGACGAGCCCAAGGTCCAGAGCATGACCGGGCGGCGTTGTTTCTTGTCGCCAACATGGTGGTCCGTCAGCTGGCCTCTCTTGGCCAGGATCAGTACGACGCCAAATGGCACCAGGCAGATGAAAAGGGCAGCGATGATGCCCGACCAGACGGAGACCATCCACTGGTCACTGAGCAGAGAAGCCAAAATCAGCAGGAGGGACAACACCAGGGGCGGCTGCGCGATCTCGGTGGCGGACCGGGCCACACGTCCGATGGCCGTGGCGGACCTCTCTGCGGTCAGGGTCGTGGTTGCTGTTGTCACTGAGGTGCCTTTACCGGCAGCACTGATTCCAGGGAACCGACACCGCCATCAAATCGTGCTTGGACCGCGTCTAAGACACGGCCGGCAAGCAGGGGTGTGGATTGCCCGGAGAGGGCAATCTTGTGATCGCTGGAGCGAATCACGTACTCGTACAGGCGAATGGAGGGGTACTTCGCAAAGAAGCTGCTCGCAATGCCCGCAATCCACGCGGAACGTGAGAAGCCCCAATAGGCTCTACCCAGCGTGACCGTGAGAAAGACCAAGGCAGCCCGGTCCCAAAGCTGAAGCCGGCGGCACACCCTAACCAGCGGAGGGACGCCCAGCCCTAGAGAAGTCAGCAGAACCCCGCCGTAGAACAGCGGACTGAACAGGACGTACAGAACCTGGTGGAGAGATGAGTTTCCCGCACCAATGTGCATGGCGGTCATATAGGCGATCTCTTCGGCGGACGCGATTGCGACCAGAGCCATGCCGGATGCAACAACCCGGGAACTCACGCGGACGGGCAGGCTTTCCTGAGGCCGGAGGCAAATTCGAAGGACCGAAACAGCCAACAATGCCAAAATGCTCATGTAGACGCCGGCATAGATGAAGACAGGCAGCTGCTCGACATTTTCCGGCACGAAGCTCAAGGAAGTCGGGACGAAGCGCTGGCACAGGAATGGAACGGTGATCGCAACTGCTCCGAGGCCAGCAGCAACGGGTCGGTGGCTGAAGCGGGAACGGAAGCTCTCATCCGGAGAGTAGGCAGCGAAGATTCCTTCCCGTATCAGCCAGACCGCGCTCGTGACACACAAATTGCGAACAAGATGAAGGAAGTTGACGCCGCCAAGGGCAGCATCAAGGGTTGCCTCGGGTACGACTACACCCGTCGAAAAGAGGCCCAGGACACCTATTCCGATCGCACCAAGAAAGGCCGTTGAGGAGCCCCACCGAGCGACAAAATACAGGCGAAAGGCAAACACGGTTGCCAGGATCCAAAACGCCGCGGCCGTCATAGGCCAAACACGCGTTCGGCCTTCGTGGCTTCCTTGGCAGGAGTGGCATGCAGAACCCGTGCCAGGCCGAAGGCCAGATTTTCGGCTGCAGCCTCAGCCTCGTCCAGGGGAACGTCCACTGCACGGCACATCCAGCTGACACCGTTCCGCTTACCTATGCCGGAAAAGAATGACCCTGCGACCAGCCCGTCGAGAGGCTTCCCCTGGTGGCCCAAGAGGATGTGGCTAAGTTCATGCAGCACGACGTGAACACTCCAAGCCCTGGCACCCTTCAGGTAACGGACGATGCCATGGCTGGGAGTATCGATCCAGTGGCCGGTGACACCTTCCCCAAGGCTGTCCACAGTGCCTTCCTCGAAGACCAGACGTTTGCCGTACTTTGCTTCAACCACATTCACCAAGTCGCTCAGGTCCGGATACTCAGGGAGTCCCAGGGTGTCGATGACATCCGCGGTCAGTGAGGCCTGTTTCATGTCCCTGTCTGCTCCGGTAATCCACTGAAATTATTTCAGTAATATGTACTATGAAGATCAGCGCGAAACGCGCCTTAGCAAGGAGCCACCCTACCAAGCTTCCAAAAAGGGCAGCAGTCAAAGAAGGAAAGGAACGCCCGGTGACCTCAGACCTGGACACATTCAGCACCACCGAGCTCGACGCATTTTGGTTGACCCCGTTCGGACGTCGCCCTGCAGCGCCTCCCCAACTCGTAGGACATCAGAAGCCATATGTGGCCAAAAATGATTTCGAGCGACAACACGGTTTTGACGTCACTACCGTGGAGAGCGCACTTCGAGTCGGCGTTTCAGGCTTCGTCGCCTCCACGATCCGGGAGCGAAGGGGCTTGTAGTGGCCTTCGCCTCACTGCAGGGAACCCCACCCTTTTGAAGCGACACGCCCTAGTTACAGTAACCAAATCCACTCGGCCGGGTTTCTTGAATGCTAGGTTCGGAGGAACCTAAAACAGTAACCAAAAACTGTTGAGGGCCACCGACGATTTACAGCACTGAGCCAGTACAGGTGGAGACAGTCTGTACGAGATTCAAAGGACATGACACATGACTGCTGTTGCCCACCGGGGAGGCGGACGCCCAAGCAAGGGCCTCCGCAAGTACATTGGTTTCCGTGTTCCTGCCGAGATGGCAGACCAAGTTGCTCAGGTGGCGGAAGCGGAGGGCGTCACGATCACGGACTACGTGGCCTCGGTTGTAGCAAAGCAGCTTGAAGTCGATCTAGAGCGTCACGACCACCACAAGTTTCAGGAGGAGCTGCCCATTGGCCGCATCGCCTCTTAAATGACGAAGGCCCGCACGAGGCGGGCCTTCTAAGCATTTGACTCAATACCTTTTTTGCTTGCCGGCGACGAGGTAGAGAGCCCTTAAGAATCAACTCGGACCTTGCGGTCCGGGCATTTTCCTATCCCTTGAGAGGACTAGCATCATCGTACCCCACGAGATGCGCGCATGCACAGACTCACAGAGTCCGGGCGCGCCGTATGCACCATGTCGTCCGACCGAGGCTTGGACCGCATTAGCTCACTTGCTTGCCGGCCAGCCCCGCGTTCGTATTTCCCGCGACGGGGGAAAGTCGTACCCGCAGAAGCATGAGCGGGCTCTCACGGAGGGGCTCCCTACTTTCCCGGCGGCGGTCCGCATTTTTGGCAAGGACGGCACGTGTGCGGCGATTTTCCTTGACTTCGACTCCTCAGTTGCCGGTCGTGACTGGGTCGAGGCTGATGTTAGGGCCGTGCAGAGATGGCTGCATTCCTGCGGAGCGCGATGGATCGAGGACTACTCCCCCAATGGCGGCCGGCACGTCTACATCCCGCTTGAGCAGCGGGTGACCTTTTCTGAAGCGCGTGATCTTGTCGAGGCTCTGGGCACCCGGTACCGGAGCCTGGACAAGACCCCGCACCAGAACCTCCTGCATGGCTGCATGCGCACGCCCGGTTCTCCGCACAAGCGCGGCGGCCACCAGGAACTGGCGATGAGCCTGAACATGGCCTACGACATCGCCCGCCGGCCCAACGCCGCCGCCGTTTGGGCGGCAATGACTGCCGACCTTACGCGGGAGATCGCCGCCGTCCGGGCGCTGCGCCTCGAGCAGACCTTCACGCCCTCGTCAGCAGAAACCCCGAAAGTCGCGCACCCCGCCGGGCGGATGTCTCGGACTATGCAGCTGATGGCCCAGACCGGGCTCTACGACGCAAACCGTTATGCCTCCGATTCGGATGCCCGCCAGGCCATTATCACCGGGGCCGCGGCCGCCGGCCTGGAACTCGTGGACGTCGAACGCAGGATGCTGCAGGGGACCTGGCCCGGATTGGCCTCCTTCTACGCCCGCTACGCGTCCCGGCACCGGCTTCCGGCGATGCGCCGGGACTGGCTGAACGCGATGGCTTATCTGAGTAAAAACCCCGGGATCAGGGGCGGAAATAACAATGTCCGTAGATCCCCCACAAGCCCGCCAAATACACAGCCCCCGGTACTACGAGGCTTGACCAAAATTTCGTCCAGTCCCGATGCTGAGCATCGCTTCATTCGGACCTGGCGCAATGCGTTGCGCATCAGGGAAGTCAGCTACCAGGAATCGCGCACGGGTCTGGCGCGGAGAATGGTGCTTCGGGCACTGGGGGAAGCAGCTCACCTGACCGCTTCGAGGTTCATTGAATTCGGCGTCCGCTCCATTGCGGTGGCGACCGGCCTGGATCACACCACGGTCGGTCTGCACTTGCGGGCACTCCGGGCGGAAAGGGATCCTCTGGTCACACTTGTGGAAGAAGGTCGCGGGACGAAGGGGGACCTCTATATGCTTACCGTCCCCGAAGAACTGAGGACCGCGGCTGAAGATGCGTCCTGGCAGAAGGGGAAGATTCACGCCCTGCGTCCGGTGTTCCGGGAACTTGGCCTGCCGGCTGCGTTTGTCTATGAAGCACTGGAGCACTCCCCCGCGCTGTCGACGGCCGAGATCGTCCGGGTTACCCGGCTGTCGCGGTCCGCCGTGCACGAGGCCTTGGAAATACTGGCCGCCTGGAACCTGATCTCACGGAACGCCGTCCGCGCCTGGTCAATCGTCGCGGCGACGTCGCTGAGGCAGCTTGCTGAAGAGTTCGGGGTCCTGGAAGCTGTAGCCGCGCAACTGCAGCGATACCGGATCGAGCGCATGCTCTGGCGCGAATGGCTGGCCAAAAACGTCAACACCGTCGCGGAGCTCCTCTCCCCCGGCGAGGACTATCCCTGGGAAGCATTTGAGGGCCCACCGGATGACTGGGCCCTCAGTGACGCGGCTTTCACACGATGATTGGTCGAAATGAGCATGGGTAGCCTGGTAGTACCGTAGTCTGTGAGCTCGTTAGTAACAGACTCACAGACTACGTGATTCAGTCTTTCGCTGAGGTCGGGTGCGCCTAAATAACTTAGGAGCCATCAACTCGACTTACGCACGTTGTTTTAGGCCCAATGCAAGACGAAGCTCATCTTCTGTGGAACCCACAAGTTCCTTTTGGCGCTCCAGCAGTAGATCTACGGCAACACGGATCAGCGTGTTGTCGGTGATTCGCTCCCCCTTTTGCCTGCGGGCGCGTTGAACCTTGGAAGCGAGCACCGTCAGCTGGTCGGCCTGGTCTGTGTGCAGCCTTAGTTCCTTGCGGACTAGATCGGTGTAATGGGTATGGCTCGACACAACGGGTTCCGTGCCCTTTTGTGCGGATTGGCGTGATAAAGGGTCCTCATCCGCGTCTTTTAGCTTCTGCTCGGACTCGGACTCCACTCCCCCGTTAACCTCGAGCGGTGCAGGTTCAGCAGCCGGCGCAACTTGCGTCGGCGAGTGTGATTTAGAGCCACCGTGCAGTGCCGCGGCCTCATGAACAATATGGAGAGCGGGAGCCTCCACACCGAGGTCAATTGGAGGAGCGTCTTTTATCTCACGAGTCTGGTTGGCAAAGTTCTTGAATCCACCTTTGAGAGCCATCGAGGTCAGCCCTTCCTGGTCTTGGCCCAGAGACTGAACAGTTCGAGGGCGACGTCTTTGTAATCCATAGTTGCTTTCTCGGAGTTGCGGCTCTTCTCGTAGGAGGTAACCACGGTCCCGTACATTGGTGCCCGCTCGTGTGCCTTGTATGCACGAACGAAGGAGTTACAGACGAGTATCCCTTGCTCTCGCAACATTTCCTGTGCGTCCAATGCATCTTGTGGGGAACGCGAATCGGCCTTTGTAACCACTACCCTGTAGTCCAGCCCGGAGGGCTGAACTATCTTCTCGAATGTGTAGACGAGAGGCAGCAGTGCCAATGGAGTTGCTTCAGTCGGCATTACGATGAAGTCAGACTGGCTAACAATGGCCTTGAGTACCTGAATGTTTTCCAAGTTGCCTGGCGTATCGACGAAGACCGTGTCGTAGTCGAGATCACGCATTTGTGTGAGCGCTTCAGGATCTGTTTCCGTTGCGACGTCGAACTGCAACTGGTCCTTTTCCGGAAGTTCTTCTGCATTCGTGGCCCACATCGTCACCGAGCCCTGAGGGTCGGCATCGACGACGAGAACTTTCGAGCTCTGCGCGGCAACGGCGGCAAGATTCATCACGGTAGTGGTTTTCCCCGCGCCGCCTTTTTGATTGACGACTGCTACAACCCGCATGATCGCTTCCTTAATATCGGATTTGAGAGCGCTCGGACCGACGCCGGGTAGAAGAGATCTTCAATACTGCAGGACCACGAGGGTCAGCAAATAACGGAACAAACGTCCGTCTCCAGTCGCCGGCAAGCGCTACGCCAAAAATACCAGCACTACTCCCCCATCGACGGAAGAATCGCCGTAAAGGCACAGAGTCACTGAGTGCGTTTCTCTGTGACTCTGTTAGTCACCGAATCCCCGACGATCGACACGAGTTGTCGGTGGCGTGGTTGCGGTGGGAGCTGCCTATAGGTGGCGTTTGGGAGCAGTGTGTTCGTACTCTGTGAGTTCGTCGACTAACAGAGTTCCGGAGTCGGGGACTAACGGACTCCGGAACTTCGGGAGTTGCTGCTTTATGGGGGTGCAGGGGTGCCAGGTGAATCGCGGGCCATTCGGAGTCTGTTGGTCTGTAAGTCTCGGAGTCTGTCTGTTTTGCGGCATTGGGGGCGGCGTGCTCGCACAATGTGAGTTCGTCGACTAACAGAGTTCCCGAGTCATGGACTAACAGACTCCGACTCCGACTCCGGGATTTCGGGAGTTGCTGCTTTACGGGGTGCAGGGGTGCCTGGTGCATTGTGGGCCGTTCGGAGTCTGTGAGTCTGTGAGTCGGTGAGTCTCGGAGTCTGTCTGTTTTGCGGCGTTGGGGCGGCGTGCTCGCACAATGTGAGTTCGTCGACTAACAGAGTTCCGGAGTCAGGGACTAACGGACTCCGGGATTTCGGGAGTTGCTGCTTTACGGGGTGCAGGGGTGCCTGGTGCATTGTGGGCCATTCGGAGTCTGTGAGTCGGTGAGTCGCGGAGTCTGTCTGTTCGCGGTGTTTGGCGGGATGCTCGTACTCTGTGAGTTCCCAGCCTGACAGAGTTCCGGAGTCGGGGACTAACAGACTCCGACTCCGACTCCGGGATTTCGGGAGTTGCTGCTTTACGGGGTGCAGGGGTGCCTGGTGCATTGCGGGCCATTCGGCGTCTGTGAGTCGGTGAGTCGCGGAGTCTGTATGTTCGCGGCGTTTGGCGGGATGCTCGTACTCTGTGAGTTCTAGACAGACGTACTTTTGGAGTCGCGGACTGACAGACTCACGGAGTCGCGGACTGACAGACTCACGGACTGCCGGCGCTGTTTGAGGCCAGGGTTCCACTCTACTGAAAATGTTTCAGTAGAGTGGAACCGTGGGAGGAAGAGAGAAGCAAGTAGATGGCCAGTTGAGCTTTGAGGCTCTGTGGGCGGCACCAGAGGAGGATCGTGATGAACAAATACGGCAGGCAGGCTCAGGAAGCCTGGAAGACAGCAAGCCCGACGCGCTACAGCCAGATCCAGGACCCGGAGGACTTCTTTACCAAGCTGGGGGAGGAAGCCCAGGAACAGGTGGACGGGCTGCTGCTGAAGATCGCAGGACCGGACCCGCAGGACGAGGGATATCTGGAGAAGGTCGGCCGATTGAACGTGGCACGGAACCAGGCAGAGGAGATCGTCCGCTACGACCTGCTCTCGCCACCGGAGACGGAGGACGAGGCGGACGAGTACGTGAACCCGAGTATCCAGGAACACCTGGAGTTTATGGCCGAGGTGCAGAAGCTCAGGGAACAACTCTAGACACCGATCCCCACAGGTTCCGCCCCTCATCCCAAGACGACCTTGCACCATCGGGTGCCCGGAGCCGCATTCGGGCGAACCTTGCAGCCCTCGACGTGCTGCGGACGCTGCACGGCGAGGAGCGTCCGGCCACGGAGGCTGAGAAAGCGTCACTGGCGCGGTGGGGGAGTTGGGGAGCGCAAGGCGTCTTCCAAATTTTCGATGAGACCCGCGAGGAATATGCCGGGGACCGCGAGCATCTTCGCAGCCTCCTGAGCGAGGCCGAGTACGACGCGGCCCGCCGGACCACGATCAACGCCCACTACACGGACGCCGCTTACGTGCGGGCCATGTGGTCCGCCGTCCAGGAGCTGGGCTTCACCGGGGGCACGGTCCTTGAACCGGGATCCGGTGTGGGTACGTTCATGGGCTTTGCCCCGGACGCCGCCGAGATGACCGGTGTGGAACTGGATCCGACCACCGCGGCCATCTCCCAGGCCCTCTACCCCGCGGCCACCGTCCGGGCCGAGTCTTTTGCCGATACCAAGCTGCCGGCCGGGCACTTCGACCTGGCTATCGGCAATGTGCCCTTCGCGAACGTCACCCTGCACGATCCCCGCCATAACGCCGGGGGCCACTCGATTCATAACCACTTCATCCTCAAGTCCCTGGAACTAACCCGCCCCGGCGGCATGGTCGCCGTGCTGACGTCCAGCTTCACCCTCGACGGAACGAACCCGTCAGCCCGCCGGGAAATGAACCAGCTGGCCGACCTCGTGGGAGCCGTCCGGCTGCCCACCGGCTCACACCGCAAGGCAGCCGGCACCGATGCCATGACGGACCTGCTGATCTTCCGCCGCCGGGAACCCGGAAAAGAACCGGCCTCCACCCTCTGGGAAACCGTCACCGCCCGGCAGATCGACGGAACCATCAACCGCCTGAACTCCTACTTCGACGAATACCCCGAACGGCTCCTGGGCGAGCTGCACGTCAGCCACGGCATGTACGGGGCCGAAACCCTGCAGCTGACCACCGATGATCTTTCGACCGTCCCGGACCGGCTGAACGCAGCCCTGGCCGACGTCGTACGCGAGGCCCGGACCGCCGGAATGGTGATGACCGAGCGGACGACGGACCAGGAGCGCCAGCGGGCGGCCTATGTTCCGGCGGCCGCCCACGAGTGGGACGGCCACATCAGCGCCGCCGACAACGGCTTCACCGTTGTCGAAAAAGGCTCACACACCGAACTCGCCGTGCCCAAGACGCAGGCCGCTGAACTCCGGGCCCTGCTGGGGCTGCGCGACAGTGCCCGGCAGTTGCTCACCGCCGAGGCCGAAAGTCGCGAGGACACCGCCGGCATTGATGGACTCCGTGAGCACCTGAAGGGTGCCTACGGCCAGTACGCGGAAACCTACGGGCCGATCAACCGCTACACGCTCCGGAACACAGGGCGCGTGGATGAAGAGACGCAGGAGCCCATCCAGGCCCGCATGACGCCCAAGGCAGTCACTATCGTCTCCCGTGACCCGTTCGGTCCTCTGGTGATGGCGTTGGAGAACTTTGATGAAGCCACGCAGACAGCTTCACCGGCTGCCCTGCTTTCGACCCGTCAGGTCCAACCGCGCCGACCGGTCCTTGGCGTGGACACGGCAGAAGAAGCCCTCACCGTCACCCTCGACACCGTAGGCGAGGTTGACCTGGACTACGCCGCATCCCTGTTGGGCATCAGCCCTGACGACGCCCGGGCCGCCCTGGGGGAGAGCATCTACCGGATCCCCGGCGCCGAGGAGACTTTCCAGACCCGGGCCGAATACCTGTCCGGGAACGTGCGGGAGAAGCTTGAAGTGGCCCAGGCGGCCGCGCTCTCCGATGACCGGTTCGCCGTCAACGTCCGGGCCCTCGCCTCGGCCATGCCGGAACCGCTGCGCATGGATGAGGTGGAAGCCCGCCTCGGTGCGGTCTGGATCGAGGCCGGCACGCACCAGGAGTTTGTCCGGGAAATCCTGAACGATCCCTACGCCACCGTCTCCAACGCCGCCGGCTCCATGTGGGATGTCAAAGCCAACCGCCACACCCTGGCCGCCACCAGCAACTGGGGCACGCAGCGGATGTCGGCCTCCGATGTCCTCAAACAGGTCCTGGAACAGCGGCCCGTGCGGGTCACGGACGAAGGCGAGGACAAGCGTCGCATCCTGAACCCCATAGAAACCGCTGCGGCCCAGGAAAAAGCCCAGCTGTTGCAGGAGCGATTCAGCGAATGGGTGTGGGAAGAACCCGAACGGGCCACCCGTCTTATTGACGAGTACAACCGCCGCTTCAATTCCATCGTGCTGCGCGACTACAGCACCGAGGGGGAGCGGCTGACCCTGCCCGGTATGGCCAAGGACTTCTCCCCGCGCCCGCACCAGCGCGCGGCCGTGGCCCGGATGCTCTCCGAGCCTGCCGTGGGACTGTTCCACCAGGTCGGGGCGGGAAAGACCGCCGAGATGGTCATGGGCGTGATGGAACTGCGCCGTCTGGGTATGGTCAACAAGCCCGCCGTCGTGATCCCCAACCACATGCTCGAACAGTTCGCCCGCGAATGGCTCCAGATCTACCCTCAGGCCCGCATCCTCGCGGCGTCCTCGAGTGACCTTGCCGGGGATAAGCGTCGGCAGTTCGTGGCCCGCGCGGCCGCCAACGAGTGGGACGCCGTGGTCATGACCCGCACCGCGTTCCAGCGCGTGAGCCTCAGCCCCGAAGCTGAAGCCTCGTACATGAGGGCCGAAGTCGCCCAGGCGCGGACCGAGCTGGAAGCAGTCAGGGACAGCCGCCAGGAGAACGGACAGTCCAGCGCGAGTATCGTCAAACGGCTCGAAAAGGTGGTCCTGGGACGGGAAGAACGCCTCAAAGCCAAGCTCGATACCCCCGCCGATCAGGGAATCAGTTTCGAGGAAACCGGCATTGACTACCTGGTGGTGGACGAGCTGCACGACTACAAGAACCTGGAGACGCCCAGCAACATCCCCGGCGCCGGAATCCAGGGCTCCAACCGTGCATCGGACCTGCACATGAAGACAGAGTTCCTGCGCCAACGCGAAGGCCGGCGCGTGATCACCGGAGCCACAGCAACACCCATCGCCAACTCCGTCACGGAAATGTACGTCATGCAGCGCTACCTGCGCCCGGACCTGCTCCAGGCTGCAGGAATCCAGGACTTCAACACCTGGGCGGCGACCTTCGGGCAGGTTGTCGAGGAAATGGAACTCTCCGTCGCCGGCGGTGACCGGTTCAAGCTCAAGAGCCGGTTCGCGAAATTCCAGAACGTCCCCGAGCTGCTGAAAATGTTCCACACCTTCGCGGACGTGAAGACCGCCGAAGACCTGAAGCTCCCCGTCCCGGCCCTCGCCGCACGGGCCGGGGACGGGCTGCGGCAGCCGAACATGCTCACCGTGGAACCCAGCCCCGAACTGCGCGAGTACATCCAGGACATCGGCCAGCGGGTGGACCGCATCCAGCAAAAGCTCGTGGACGCCGAGGAAGACAACATGCTCAAAGTCTCCTCAGACGGCCGCAAAGCCGCCCTGGACATGAGACTCGTTGATCCCGCACTGACCCAGCAGGGACCGACCAAGATCAGCGCCACCGTTGACCTGCTGGCCAGCGTGTACGAAGAGCACAAGGACCGCATCTACACCGACCCGAAAACCGGCGAACCGGACCCCGTGCCCGGAGCCCTGCAACTGGTGTTCTGCGACTTCGGCACACCCTCTGACCGGTGGAACGTCTACGGCGAACTCAAAGACCAGCTACGCCGCCGCGGCGTGCCCGAACACATGGTCCGGTTCATCCACGACGCCAAGAACGACACCGAGAAAGGCCGGCTCTTCGCCGCCGCACGCTCCGGCCAGATCGCCGTGCTCATGGGATCGACCTCAAAAATGGGTGTCGGCACCAACATTCAAAAACGCGCCGTGCACCTGGTCGACATGGACGCCCCCTGGCGGCCCTCCGACGTCGAGCAACGCCACGGCCGCATTCTGCGCCAAGGCAACCAGAACCCCGAGGTCCGCATCTCCCAGGTGGTCACCAAGGAATCCTTCGATTCCTTCATGTGGCAAGGGCTCGAACGAAAGTCCCGGTTCATCAACCAGATCATGCGCGGGCGCCTGGACGTGCGCGAAATCGAGGACATCGGGGACAACACCCTGAACTTCGCCCAGGCGAAAGCCATCACCAGCGGTAACCCGTTGGTCCTGGAGAAAGCCGTCGCCGACCAGAAACTGGCCCGCCTGAGCCGCCTGGACCGGGCCTACAACCGCAACATGGTTGCTGTCGCCCACACCAAACGCGGCGAACAATCCGCAGCGGACGCCGCCGCCCAGGACCTGCCCCTGATCCAGGCAGCAGCGGCGCGGACTACCGACACCACAGCGGATGCCTTCAACGCCACCATCGACGGCAAGTCCCTCGAGAACCGCGGGGACGCGGCCGAAGCGCTCCGGGCGTGGGCCGGCAGGCACGGCCACCGGCTCATGAATCTCTACGGCTACGACGAGCTCGGAACCATCGCCACCCTCGGCGGTCACGAACTCCGCGCCCGGCTCATGCCGGCCCGGGACCTGGACCGGGCAACCGTCGAAGTACGCATCGAAGGAGTGCCCAGGGCAACCACACAAATAGCCCGCCGCAGCCTCCTGTCCGCCGACCTTGGCACCGTAAGGCAACTTGAAAACAGGGTCTCATCGCTCCCAAAGCTGGCAGCCGACGTCGAAGCACGACGGCAGGAAGCACTCACCCACGTCGAACAAGCAGAGAAGGCCCTGGCGGAACCCTTCAAGCACGCCGACACGCTCAAAGCCGCCCAAGCGGACTCGGCACGGATCAACCAGCTCATGGCCGACGCCGCGAAAACGGAAGAACCGGCACAGCCCGAGCCCCCGGCCGACATCGACCGCCGCATGGAAAAGATGCAACGGCTCATGAACGCCTCATTCCCGCCACAACCAGGCGCGGCGGCCACCACCACCACAGCCGCCCAACCGCGGACGCCGGAACAGCGCCGCCAGCAACAACCCGAATACGGGCGCTAAGGCCTCGTCCCGAACGCACGAGAGCCCTGCACAGCTTGGCTGTGCAGGGCATATAAGGCCGGTATCACGATGCTGTTGAGGCGATACCAAGATCTGAGTCCGAGAAGAAGGGAAGTGTCGACACGCAGTGCTAAGTGCAGGTCCTTCTCTGGTTGCCCGGAGTGAAACCACCAAACTTCTACTGACGGCCATTAGGAGGCAGCAGCATGGGTAAGCAGAAACGAACCAACAAGAAGGATCTGGCAGTCGAGTATTGGCATGGTGGGCCGGCTGGCCGCGCGGTTGGGGATCTACTGATTCCTGGGACTGAAGCACCAGGCATTAGCCACGGCGTGGATGAAATGACTTCCGAGATTTTTGCTCAACAACGACCCGATTTTGTTTACATCACCATCGATCGCAATCTGGCGTTGGACTACTCGATTTTGAATGCGAAGCTCGGTCCCGCCGCGCTCTACCGTGTTAAGCCACGGGGGCCGCTCCAGCCTGACCCCGACTATCCAAGTGGGATCTCTCACCGATGCCGGGCGGCGGTTGTGCTTGCCGTGGAGTCTGACGTGATAACCACAGAAACGCCGGATACCGGGGCGCATCTCGGGTACAGCACTTGGGATGACGGGTCGCCCCTGTACGACAGCGATGGATACCCTTTGCCAAACAAGATACATCAAACCTCGGGCGTTAAACCGTCCCACCTGCGAGGCCTTGGATACGGCGCTGACTTCGACGCAATTGCAAGTCTTTGCACCCGGACAATGCGTGACCTGCACTCAAAAGACGGGAACCCGCGCCAACTTAGATCGTCCTCGTCGAGGGACTCATTCGGGTTTTGACCCCGGGCATTCGAGGTCGATGTGGCCGGGATGATCATCCCTCAAACTGCCACAGTCACCGTCTTGGCTTAAGTGCAATGACCGCAGCAGGCGAATCAGGCATCACTGAGATAGCTTGGTCGAATCTAGGAGCAGGAGATTCGATTGAGTGATGTAGTGGAAAAGTACTGGTCTGGGGTTTCGAGGCGACTTCAAATCGAAGTCGATTCGTTTAGCCGGTTGGTACAACATAACGGTGAAAAGGGACGGCAAAATGAACTGGCACTGTCAGCACTACTCAGCCGTATGCTCCCAACCTCAGTGTCCGTGGGGACTGGGATCATTATTGACTCGTATGGCAACGAGTCAAACCAGACTGATCTGATCATTAGTCACACTGGAAAACAGCCTGCCCTCCTTGCCCAAACCATCGAGGTGTTACATCCTGTAGAGACTGTCTTGCTTGCCATTGAGGTCAAGTCGACCGTGGCTGAACGGGATGTTGCGGACTTCGCGGAGAAGAAGGCAGCCCATAACCATCTAGCCCTCCGCTCCGGCAAACCTGTTCCTCCGCTGGCATTCTTCGGATACGGCAGTGGCGCGTTGCCAATGACTACGAGCCGATATTTTCTCGAACTTGAAAGGGATCTACGTCCGGATTTTCTCGCCGTTGTGGATCCTGGAATTTTCGGCGAACAAGAGATAGGCGGGGACCGGCTAAGCATTGGGCTGACCCCACGGCATCTGAATGATGGATGGGATTACGCCAAAGCGGACGATCGCCCCCCGGTAGCGCTGCGGGATAACGTGGGGTACCCAGTTACGAGGATTGGGAAGCAGACCTCAGAGAGAGTTGTCGCGGAACCTTCCCGGGCACTACTCCTTTTTTGCGAGACTCTCTTGCGACGATTGGCAACGAGCGAGGCCGCTGATGGCAGTTGGATATCGCACTACCTGACAAAGACAGCACGTCTTGGCATCGGATACTCCCTGGGCACCACTGGAGAGACGCTAAGTCAGCTCCGCGAGGAACTCGGTTGCGCTGAAGGTCGCGAGTCCTAGTACTTTGCAGGCTGCAGGTAGGTTCATGCGCAACGGATGATCTAGCCGATCTTCAGTTACTACGGTGACGTTGTCCGCACCATAAAGATCCTGAAAATGAAGACCCATCGCCGCTGCTCTTACGGGTGCCTGGTCTTCGCTCAAGTCGTCCTCGTCAAAAAGGTTCAAGCACTTGTCCAGAACCTGTTCCGTGTATGACTGCTTGACATCGCCGTTGTTCACACGCAATTTTTCTGCCACGTTGACCCAAACCCAGAGGGTTTCATCTCTGCAGAACTTCTTACAATCCTTGACCACAGCGTGGGGAAACGAGAGCCGGTGGGCGTCCACGAGGTCCGTCAGGGGTTCGAAGAAGGCAAGATTTGATCCTGCAGCGTTGCTTAGATATCGGAGGGCATGTGTATCAATGATGAAGCGGTGGGTCACTCGGCCCGCCTAACGCGCGAGGACATCTCCAGGAACTCGCTTCGTGCCACGTCAAGGTACTTCTGGCCATCCAACGGGTTAATATCGCCGTGCTCGACGCTGGTGGTGATCAGACGAGTGAAAACTGCCCCATATTGACGAAGACGAATTACGGGCGTCGTCTGCGGTTCGCCACCTCCACCGCCGGACTCCGGAAGCTCCAGTTGGCCCCGACGCACTGCGTCAACTAGGTCCTGTCCCGCCATCCCCAGCTCTTTGAGACGTATGGCAACAGCGTGATAGCTGGCCTTGTACCTCTTGGAGATTCTTCGGACGCTGTCGATATCGTTCGCTTCGAACCAGCTCTTCTTCAGCCACTTGTCGCTGTACCTGCGCAGATGGTCCTCAGGCATGAGAAATACGGCAGCGAACTTGTCGCACCATTTTTCAGTGCGGTCATCCGGAGAGTCGCAGACCGCCTCCTCACCCCGTATGAGGTGCGCGAGTTCGTGAAGCAGCGTATAGCTTCTGACCGAACCTAGCTTGAAGCTCTTGTTCACAACGATCATCGGGATGAGGGAGCTGGGTATAGAGAAACCTCGACAGGAATCGGTCCCCATGTCCTGGAGACTCACCATCACGCCGCGACTTTCGACCCGGTTCCTCAGGGCCGAGAACGCACCTGCTTTGGATGAAGCGCGGACTTGTTCATCTGGGGACCACTGCAGCCAAATTCGTGCTGCCTCGGCGGTCTCCTCATCTGACAGGTGAAGTGGAGGGAGTTTGAGGAGGTCTTCACCCTGCTTCTCGGCGGCCCAGACAGCAATTTTTTGCTGTCGCTCGGCCAATCGCAGAAATTTTTGTTCCACGCTGCTTAGCGGTCGTTCGTGGGCATCCCTGCCAATTGGCTTGCGGAACGAAGCGGATGGGAGGGAACGAATAGGGGGATTCTTTAGGGAGAAAAACAATGGTGATCGGCCCACAACTTGGGCGATTACCTTGAGGTCGCCGCCGTGAGGCTCTACCTCTCCCGAAAGCCACCCCTCCACCAGGGACAAGGGCTTGTGCGTCTCCTCGGAAATCTCGGCGAGTTCCACACCGGCGTCCGCTATTGCCCAACGTAAAACGTTCGGATTGATAGAGACTCTTGCCACAAGGTCAATCTACACAGTAGGACCGACTATCCGCAGTTGATTGTGTCTGGTGTGACGCATCCAAACGGAGGCATCCGTACTGTCGAGGGACCTCGACGTGCGTAAAAGGTCCGAATCGGTCGCTGTCGCGGGCACGGATACACCGCGATGCATTTCTCAAAAACGATCCATTACTTAGACAGTTGGGCCCCTTTTGAGGTGGCGTCGGGAGGGCCGAGGAACTCGCGGATCAACACGTACCCTTGCTGTCTCAAAACCCCGTCCAACAACAAGTAGTCTCCAATCGACAAATCTTGCGGGATAAATAGAAGTCTGGGACGGCATAACATGACGCCTGGGGCAGGCGACTTCGGTCAAAACGACGGCCGATATTGACGACATCGAGTGCCTCCGTGTCCGGAGCCGCCTAAACCAGCGGTCGATCTTTCGTGTCGAAATGACGGCACCCGCACCACGAACGAACAGCTTCCTTACTCCCGCTGTGGAAGGATCTACGCATGCTTCGGAATAGGGCGCTACCCCAGACAATTCAGATCTACCTGCCGCAGGGTGACCCTGCCGGCATCCGCATGGCTGAGATCACCACGCGAACGGTGCGCGTATTCGAGGTGCCGCGCCCTCTGCTCCGCGATTTCCGGGAAATGCCTGAATCCAAGCAGGTGGGCGTCTACTTCCTGTTTGGGTCATCGCCCTCGGGCAGGCCATCCTGCTACATAGGCCAGAGCGGAAACATCGGCGACAGGCTAAAGCAGCACTCGGACAAAAAGGATTTTTGGGACCACGCCCTGGTTGCTGTGTCTCTCACCAATGCCTGGACGAACACACACACGGGATACATGGAATGGCAAGCCATAAGAAGGGCCACGGAAGCCGGGCGCTACGAACTGCACAACGCCAATGACGCCTCAAACCCGCATACGCCGGCGCCTCTCGAATCGGACTGCCGCGAGTATCTGGAGACCATCTCCGTCCTCCTAACAACCCTCGGCTACCCAATTCTTGAGCCTGTCCGGGAGATCCGGTTGGCCGGCCCCAGCGGCGGCGGCAACGATGCGGTCGAGACGCTGATCTTCCGGGAAGGCGGGACTGAAGCCCGAGCAAGGCCAACTACGGAAGGTCTCCTTGTTCTCGCCGGGTCGGCGGGCAAGGCTGTGGCTCGCCCCTCGCTGCCGGCCTCTCTCCTGCGCCGGCGCCTTGACCTAGTTGAGCAGGGCGTGGTCGATATTCGCGGTGACGATTACGTCTTCGTTAAGGACCAGCTGTTCAGCAGTCCTAGCACCGCTGGCGCGGTGGTTTTAGGCGGCAGCATCAACGGAAGGATTACCTGGAAGACTGCCACGGGCCGGACCTTCCAGCAGCTCGAGGATGAGGCGCTGAATGACGATTCTCCGGAATCAGCCTAGTGTCGCCTGATTTGTCGCAACGGGTCCAAAGGCTGTGCGGCGGTTATCGCCCGGATTAACGTCATCGTGCCAGATGTTTTACTCTCGCCCCCGGACACAGCAAGAGACTGGCCGGCCGCAAGGGCTGACCAGTCTCTCGGGGACTGCTAGAGCGGCTGGATGTTCTCAGCCTGGGGGCCCTTGGGGCCCTGTGTGATGTCGAACTGAACCTTCTGGTTCTCGTCCAGGGACTTGTAACCGCTGGATGCGATTGCCGAATAGTGTGCGAACACGTCAGCGCTTCCGTCGTCAGGGGCAATGAAACCGAAGCCCTTTTCGGAGTTGAACCACTTGACAGTACCTGTTGCCATGCTTGATTTCCTTCACGGGTCGCTGGGCGGTTCCGCTTCTCGGAATACCGTCCCCGCCACTCACATGGATGAGCCTATGGGCGATCGTTGGCAGGGGCAACAGTTGGCTTCAAATGCGGAAGGCGCCGTGGCGGCTTGGCATCAGCTGGGGCCGAAAGGGCCGAAAGGGTGAGCCGGCCGGTGCGGGGGCCACGGTGCCGGTCTGCCTCAGGGCGTCTGAGAGGTGATCCATTGCCGGGCATCCAGCTCTCCGATCCGCCGGTACAGGGTCGCCCGCGACATGCCCAGGTCACGGGCGACGTGGGTGGCTGCCTCTCCGGCGTCGATGAGGCGGCGGGCGTTGCTGATCTGGCTGTCGCTGAACTGCTGCCGCCGCCCGCCCAGATCCTTCCCCGCGGCCCGGCGTTTGGAGACGGAGTCGTTGATGCGTTCGCGCTTAATCTCGAGTTCCATCTGGGCCAGGGCCGCCATGACGGTGAAGACCATGGATCCCATCGGGGTGCCGGTGTCCACGTTCCCGCCGCCCAGGTTCAGCACCCGAAGGTTGATGCCCCTGGCCCGCAGCTCTTCGGCAAGGCCGAGCATGTTCACCGTGGACCTTCCCAGCCGGTCCAACGTGGTGATCACCAGCGTGTCCCCCTCGTGCAGTGCTTCCAGCGCCCTCTTGAATGCCGGCCTCGATGCCCGGGCGCCGCTGACCCCGTGGTCGGTGTAGAGGTCATCACGTCGCACACCGGCTGCGAGCAGGTCCCGAACCTGCCGGTCGAAGTCCTGTGCCCTGGTCGAGACGCGGACGTATCCGATCAGTTTTCCCATGTAAACCCCGCAAGTGTCTTGCAACCAATGCTCATGTCAGCAAAACTAGCAGGAGGCTGCGATACACGGTGGCAAGACACTCGGAGCCGCCGGAGTTCCTAGCCGCACTTGTCAGTTTCAGAAGTCGTCTGCACGGAATGTCAGAAGTCGTCTGCACCCGCCGGCTACCGTCTATGCCCTTATTGCTGTCAAACGCTCCGGCGTCGCCCTGTCACGACCCATAATGAGGCCAGAGACAACGTATTTTGGACCTACCGGACCTCATCCGGATCCCGGCCTGACGAAGGGGACGGCACGACGTGGAACCAACCAAGGCAGAAATCCTGGCCGGATACAGCCGCGCCCTCCACGCCCTCGACGCCTGGCTGGAGAGCGCGACGGCCGCGGATCTTCGACGCAGGAGCAACGGAACCCGGTGAACCAACGAAGAACTGCTCTTCCACATGGTTTTCGGATACATGATCGTCCGCGCCCTGCTGCCGATGGTCCATGTCATCAGCAGGCTCCCCACGCCCGTCGGTAAGGCCTTCGCCGCCGTCCTCAACGCGGGAACGCGCCCGTTCGACGCCGTGAATTACTGGGGCTCCCGGGCCGCAGCCCTCGTCTACAACAAGCATCGGATGGGCCGGAAACTCGACAAGACCATCGCCGCCATCACCCGCCGGCTCGAACGGGAGAGCACCAGGTCCCTGACCCGGGCAATGCCGTTTCCGGACAGATGGGACCCGTTCTTCGCCCCGACCATGACACTCAATAACGTCTACGCATACCCCACACTTCACTTCGACTTCCAGGCCCGGCAGCTAAGCCTCAACCAACCGATCCGATAGCCGGGCAAGTCGGTATAGGGATCCCCTTTATCTAGCGATATACATGACCTACCCTTCGCAGCTGGAGCTGCACCGAGACAGGCGGCTGGTCAGGTATTTCACCGGACGGTGCCTTGAGCCTGTGCCATCTTCGGACAAGGGAGGCGCTGTCCAGCGGCTCCTCGAATTCAGCTGGCGTTCCGGGGTGCGAACATGATGATGGCGACACCTGCCAGGCAGACTACGGCACCGATTAAATCCCAGCGGTCGGGGCGGAAACCGTCAAAAACCATGCCCCAGGCAAGAGACCCTGCCACGAACACTCCACCGTAGGCGGCCAAGATCCGGCCAAAATGGGCGTCAGGCTGCAGCGTGGCAACAAATCCATATACGCCCAGGGCGATCACCCCGAACCCTGCCCACCACCATGGCTTGCCCTCCCGCACGGCCTGCCATACGAGCCATGCCCCGCCAATCTCGGCAGCAGCGGCAAGAATGAAAAGCAGTACGGATTTTGCGATCGTCATGGATCCATCATCGCCTGCCGGTCGCTACCGCAGCCGGACGCCGGCATCTTGCCCGATGTGGAGTGGCTACCCGGCCAGTGCAGCGTCGTATTCAGTGTTGCCCGGGGCTATCCCGATGGAGCCGGATGGCAACCCACAGGCCACACCGCCGGCATATGTAGGAAGGCTCAGACCCAAGGGCATGCAATTTCCGGCGCTGCAGCACTCTGCCGCAGCACGAGCAAGTGGCGGAATCAGAGTCCACGATCCCTGAGGGCTTTCGTTAGCTGCTCAATCGTGGGCAGGCCGGCATAGCCACTGGGAGTCATGTAGATACGGCAGGCAAATCGTTGGTGGATGCTCCATCCGGGAAGATATCGGATCCGTCGACAGTGATCGTCGGCGAACCCGCAAATCCGGTGCCCTCAATATCTGATTCGGACTCTAGAAGTTGCATCAGAACTTCAACATCGGTGCGACCCAAGGCGGTCAAAGCTGCTTCAAGTCGCTCGTGCGCTTTGACCGCATTGGGACACTCATCAATATGGAGCAGCTCTAGTCTCATGCATGTATTGTCCCCGCCCCGACAGGCCGAGGTCCACTGGTAGCTTCGTTGGCACAACGGCGCCGTCATCGTTCTTGGAAACGAAGGATTCCAAGGATGGTTCGAATCGGAAACCGGCAGCCATGCCCGGCAGTGCGGTTGCGTGCGTGCTGCCGGGGGAATGCGTTTGTCAGTTTCAGAAGACGACTGCACGGAATATCCGAAGTCGTCTGAACTGCTCGTCCAAACGGCAACACCCCAGCACGTGCGCAGGGACCAGGACGAAACAAAGCCGTTGTCAGGAGCGTGACTCGCGGAGCCCGATGACACAAGCGTCCCGCAGCTTTGATTGCTGCTTCGTGTCAGGCCGTCGTAAAGGGGCGGCTGGTGGTTATTAACTCCGGCTCGTTGCGTTCGGGAAGCCACGGATTCGCTGGTTCGCTGGAGTGCTCGCCCCGCAAAGGGGTTGACCTTCCCCTCTGGTGGAAGGTCGACACTGGTGTTGGGGAATTGTTTTCCGTCTTGAGGAGAAACCGTATGTCTGATCGTCCGTCAGCCCCTTCGGGGGGAACAGGTGGAATTCTGGTTGCTGTCGGGGCCGTGGCCCTGGCCGTCATCTGTTGTGCCGGCCCGCTTCTGATCGCCGGGGGTGGTCTCGCCCTGGCGGGCGGGGTGCTTGGCAATCCTGTCGTCCTTGGGCTCGGCGCGCTCATTGTTGCAGGAGCCGTGGCGTTTACTGTGGGCCGCCGCCGTCGCGCCCGTGCGCGGGCAAGTGAAGTACTGAACGGGCACTCCGACGGCGGGTTATCCGCTGCTGAAGGTCCTTCCCCGAAGATGGCTGACTGCTGCGGCCCGGAGAAGACCGGGGCCAATGGTTCCGGGCAGCAACCGGGGGGCCGGGGCACTTCATCCGCGAACGGAAGAAACGGCCGACCATGACCGTTCCCAAAGCACCGTCAGCAGCCCGTCCGACACGGCGCTACCTCCGCCACCGACCGGCCATGCGGGCTGCCGCGCTGATGGGCGCCGTGCTGGCCGCAATACTGCTGGCCGGCTGCAGCTCCACTACCGGTACCGGCGCGCCGCCGGGTGCCGCGGCTTCGTCAAGCGCCGACCCCGCCAGTGCCGGTTCGGGGTCCTCGGTTGCGTCCGTCACGGTGAAGACCCTTAACGGCTCGTTGCTGACGCTTCCGACGGGTCACCCGACCGTCATCTATTTCTTCACAGCCTCCTGCGGGCCATGCGCCGCCGGGGTCAAGAATGTTGCCTCGGGCCTGGCCAGGGCCGCCCCGGGCGCGCAGGTCATTACCGTCGATCTTGATCCCAGCGAGCCGACCGAGGTTCTGAACCAGTTCATCGTCTCTGTCGGCAACCCGCCGGTAACGCTGGTGCGGGATGACGGAACCCTGTTGAAACACTTCAGCGTCGATTCCCTCGGGACGACGGTCGTCCTGAGCTCTTCAGGCAAGGAGATCTACCGCGGCGTGGATCCTTCGGCCGACGAAACTGCCAAGGCCATCGCGGCCGCCGGCTCTTAGGAGGGACCGCCGCATGACAGGAACACTCGCCTTCGCTTTCGGTGCCGGCATGCTTTCGACCGTGAACCCGTGCGGATTTGCCATGCTTCCGGCTTTCCTTGCTTACTACATCGGTCGTGACGACACGGCCCCCGGCTCCGGAGGTCCGGGGCTGCTCCGCCGGGCACTCAGCGGCCTTGGCGCTGGGCTGCTGGTCAGCCTCGGATTCGCCGGGATCTTCACCGTGACGGGCCTGCTCGTTGCGTTTGGGCTGCGCAGCATCATCGGCGCCGTACCGTGGGTGGCCGTCTTGATCGGGGTCCTGCTCGCCGGGGTCGGTATCGCGATGCTCGCCGGCCGCCGCGTGGGTCTGAGCCTGAACTCGAACCGGATGAACCGCCCGGGGCGCGGGCCGGGCTCGATGGTTGCCTTCGGGGCCGCCTACGCCGTTGCCTCGCTCTCCTGCACGCTGGCGGTGCTGCTCGCGGTCATCGCCCAGGCCCTGGCGGCGAACAGCATCACTGCCCTGGTTTCGGTGTTTGTGGCCTACGCCGCCGGGGCGAGCATGGTCCTGATCCTGTTGGCGCTCTCCTCGGCACTGGCCAGCGGCGCCCTGGCCAAAGGACTGCACCGGGCATCGCGCTACCTGCCCCGTGTCGGCGGAGCCGTGCTCGTGCTTTCCGGGGCTTATCTTGTCGCGTACTGGGCGCCGGCGCTGGTCACCGGCCAGCCCAACCAGGGCATCGCCGGAGGGATGAACATCTTATCTTCGGCAGCGACCGGGTTCATCGGAGCCAATACCGCCGTCATCGCTGTTCTCGCCATCTCCCTCGCCGCGGCCGTGCTGCTGGCGGCCCTCTGGACGCGCCGGCGTACGGCCGGGCCGATGCGGAAGGAGCCTGAAGACGACTGCTGCGCACCCGCAACCGGACTGCACGCGGCCGACGCCACCCGCTCCGACACCGACGCCGAACTGAACCGCACGACCCCGCCCGTCTCACACGATGTCCCGCCGGCGTGAGGCCGGATTCAGCGGGCGCCGGGTCGTTGCGTTGATGAACAGGCCCCGGCCCCGGCGCCGTCGATGCACCGGCCAGCGCTCAGCTGCGCCCTGGGGTGCTTGAGATCGTTAGAGGGTTCATGGGCGGCGTCCGCGCAGCGCCCAGACCGCTTCGCAGGTAACCGCGACGGCGAGCCCGAACACCTGGTGGGCGGCAAAACCGCGTAGATGGGTCACCAGCGGGTAGGCGCCGTTGGGGGCGCTGAACCCGGCCAGAGGTGTCATGGTTTCATCCGCGATCAGCGACATCGCCGTCCCGGTGAGCAGGCCGGCGCCGACCACTCCCATGCCTGTCCTGCGGCGCAGCAGCACATACAGGGGTGACCAGCTCAGCGCGAGCCCGTAATGCATGATTCCCCCGGGACCACCGGCGTCCCGGGGCTGCGTGCGGCCGGCTAGATGTCGAGTTTGTCCAGGGCAGCCTGGTAGGCCTCGTTGTAGGTCGGGTATTGGGCGACCTGGTCCCGCAGGGTGTCGATGGGGATCTTTGCGCGGATGGCCAGGGAGGCCTGGTGGATCCATTCCCCGGCCATCGGAGCCACCGCCCAGGCCCCGATCAGGACCTTGCGGTCGGTATCGGCCAGCAGGCCCAGGTGCCCGCGGGGATCCCGTTCGTAGGTCCAGGGTCGGGTAATGGCTGCGGCGAGTTCGATCTCCGTCGCAGCTGTATTCAGGCCCTGCTGTCCGGCCTGGTCCCGGGTGAGGCCGGCGGCGGCGATTTCCGGGTCGGCGAACACGACACGGGGAATACCCTCGTAGAAGGCCTTCCGGGGTTTGCCCAGAATAGCGTCGGCCGCGATCCGGCCCTGGTATTTCGCGACGTGGGTGAAGGCCATGATGCCGGTGACGTCCCCGATCGCCCACACGTTGCCGGCGGCGCGGCAGTGTTCATCGACGTGTACCTGCCCGCGGTCACCCAGGACCACGCCTGCCTGCTCGAACCCCAGGTCCTGGGTGAGCGGGGTGCGGCCGGTGGCGAAGATGACGACGTCGCCCGCTACCTCGGTACCGTCGTCGAGGTCAAGGACGCTCTGCCCCCCTGCCCGCCGGCCCCGACGGGCGCTGACGCCGAGACGGATGTCGATCCCGGCTTCGGGCAGGTATTTGCCGGCCAATTCACCGGCCCGGGGTTCTTCACGTTCCAGGAGCCGGTCCCCGCGGTGAATCAGGGTGACTTTGACTCCGAAACGGGCCAGGAACGTGGCCGTCTCAATCCCGACGGCGCTCCCACCTACGACGACGGCGCGCTCCGGGAGGGTCGTGGCCGTGTAGGTTTCCCGGTTCGTCCAGGCCGTGATCTGATCCAGGCCCTGCAGGGCCGGGATGACCGGTTCGGAGCCGGTGGCGATGATGATGTGTTCCGCGCTCAGTTCCCGGTCTCCGGCCAGGATCCGTCCGGGGCCGATGATCCGGGCCTCCTCTTTGACCACCACCGCCCCGTGGCGTGCGTACCCGTCGATCTGGTCCTTGTCATCCAGATGCCGGATCATGTAGTCGCGGTAGTCGCTGGTTTCCGCCCAGTCCAGCTCCGCACCGGACACCCCGGCCGCGCGTTGGACTTCCGTCCGGGCCTCGGGTGGCCTGAGCACGGTTTTGGACGGCACACAGGCCCAGTACGCGCATTCCCCGCCGATGAGCTCGCGCTCGATGACCGCGACTTTCTTCCCGGCTTTCAGCAGACGGCCCGCGGCGACTTCCCCGCCGGGTCCCATGCCCAGCACTGCCACGTCAAAATGTTCGCTCATAACTCTCCCCTTGATCTCGGATGTTATTTCGGGTGCTGTTCCTCAAACCGTGGTTCGGGCCGCGGACGCCCCGGGGCCGGCATGCAGGCGTCCTGAGGTGTCCGTTCCGGGTCAGAGGCCGGCCGGGTCCTTAGCAGGCGCAGCGGTGTGCTCCCTTTCCGGGGGCGGCAGGCTGTGCGGGCAGGGTTTCATCGAGCAGGGCCCCGGCCATGGCCGTGCCGATCCGGTGGGCTTCGGCGACGGGAACGACGGAGCCGCCCGGGTGGGCGGCGAGCCAGGGCTGTGCCGCCTCGGGTGAGGCGAAGAAGTGGACCTGGTTGCAGAACGCCGACCGTACCGAACTCATGTCCTCGGGGTTGACCAGGGAGACCACGGCCGTGGCCGGCTCCACGCCGGCCGCGCCGGAGGCGCCGATTCTGAGCCGGACCGGGGTCCCGGTGGCGTGGCAGGTTGATTCGATCCGTGCGGTGGTGCCGAGCAGGGCCGGGAAGATCAGGGTGTCCAGGGCACACCAGGTGTAGAGCTGTTCGCCGCCGAGTTCCAGCCGGTGCGGGGTGGGGCGCAGAGTCAGGCCCTGCCCGATGATGCGTCCGTCTCCGTCGTACTCGGTGTCCGGGACCGCGGCCAGCGCGGCACTGATCTCCGGTACGGTGCGGCCGGTGACGGCGGCGAGGTCCGCGATGGCCACGGGATCGCCCAGCGAGAGCAGATGGAGCAGGGGCAGCCAGAGGGCGGGTTCGATGCCGGTGTCCGGTGAGGTCAGACGGTCGGTGAGGTCGATGAAGTTCGTGTTCATGGTGGGTCTTCTTCCGGTGTGGAGGGGGTAGGGGGTCAGGAGGCGCAGCAGGAGAGTTTGGAGATGTCCGTGGTGAAGGACTGGGCGGCGATCTTGATTCCTTCGGCCATGGTCAGGTACGGGCTCCACAGGTTTGCCACCTGCTCCACGGTCATCCCGGCTTCCAGGATGTAGACCCCGGCGGCGGCCAGGTCACCGGCGTCCTTGGCGACGGCGGTGATTCCCAGAATCCGTCCGGTGCCGGCGTCGGCGACGATCTTGATGAAGCCGCGGGTATCCCGGTTCACCAGGGCCCTGGGCACATACTCCAGAGGCAGGACCCGGCACTCGCACCGGATGCCGGCCTCGTTGGCTTCCTTGTCCGTCATCCCGACCGCGGCCAGGGCCGGGCTGGTAAAGGTGACCCGGGGCAGGTGCCGGTAGTCGACCTCACGGCCGGCCTGGTTGAAAGCGTTCTCCACCACCAGGGAACCATGGGAAGCAGCGACGTAGACGAATTCGCGGTGACCGGTCACGTCCCCGGCGGCCCAGATCCGTGCGTTGGAGCTGGCCAGATGGCTGTTGACCAGGATCTCGCCGCCGTCCCCGGTCTTGACGCCGACCGCGGCCAGGTTCAGGCCCTCGGTGACCGGCCGTCGGCCCGTGGCGACCAGCACCCTGGCGGCCCGGAATTCCTGCTGCCCGCCGGAGATGGCCGCGGTCGCCACGATCCCGCCGGTGGCCGGGTCCGTGCGCACCGAGGACACGGACGCCCGGCGGACGACACGGATACCCTCGCCGGCGAAGACACCCATGAGGGCGCGCGAGGCCTCGGGTTCCTCGGCCGAGGCCAGGCGGGAGCGGACCAGCATGGTCACCTTGGACCCGAGCCGGGCGAAGAGCTGGGCCTGTTCCAGGGCCACGTACCCGCCGCCGATGACCAGCAGGGAGTCGGGGATCTCCTCGAGTTCCATCGCCGTGGTCGAGGTCAGGTAGTCCGTGTCCTGCAGCCCCTCGATCGGGGGCGCCCACGGGGCGGAGCCGGTGGCCACCAGATAATGCGCGGCCCTCACGGATTCCCGGGCCCCGTCGCCTCCGGTGATTTCCAGGACAGGATCGTCCTGGGTGCCGGCGAACACGGCATTGCCCTGACGCAGCTCCCAGCCGTAGTCCGCGATCAGATCCACATATTTATCCGAACGCATCGTTTCCACCAGGGAACGCTTCCCGCCGATCAGCCCGGTCATGTCCACTTCCCCGGCTGAAGTGCTGATGCCGGGGAACCGGCCGGATGCGTCCAGGGCAACATGCCTGGCCTCTGCCGCCGCGAGGAGTGCCTTGGACGGCACGCAGCCGGTGTTCACGCAGGTCCCGCCGACGGTGGAACGCTCGACCATCAGGACGCGTTTACCCAGGCTGGTCGCCCGGATCGCGGCGGCGAACGCTCCGCCGCCTGAGCCGATGACGGCCAGATCAAAATCAGGTGTTGGTTCAGACATGAAATCCTCCAAAGTCGTACAGCAGCGCCGTCCCGCAATACCCGCAAACAGTGCCTCGTGTATGGGTTCGTCCCCAGTCTGCACCTTCCACCGTGGGGGAAGGTCAAGAGTCCCATGCCCCCCCGGTACAGGAAACCGTGGAGTCCTCACCGGACTCAAGACCACCCGGAAAAGGTCGGCGTTCCCTGTCCCAAGCCGGCACGCACGGTTTCCTGTATCCGTTCGTGACCTTCCACTAAACTGGAAGGTCAAGCGGGAGCTCCCCGGGACAAGAGGTGCATGATGCGTATTGGCGAAACGGCCGCAGCCGCCGGCATGACGGCCAAGACACTGCGGTTCTACGAGGACCGGGGCCTGCTCCCGGCCGCCGACAGGGCACCGAACGGATACCGCGACTACGCCCAGGAAACGGTCAGCAGGCTGGAATTCATCCGCCGCGGCCGCACCGCCGGACTGACCCTGGCCCAGATCGGAGACATCCTCTCCGTCCGGGACATCGGCGAGGCCCCCTGCATACACGTCCGCGACCTGCTGGCCAAACAGCTCCGCGACCTCGACGCCCGGATCGCAGAACTCACGGCGCTGCGGGCAACCGTCGCCGAATTCCATGACGCCGCAGCCGCCGGGGACCCCGCCGCCTGCGACCCCGAACGCATCTGCAGCTACCTCTAACCAGAACCCAGGCCAACGCAAGTTCTCGACTGAATTCCCCAGGCCCAAGGAGCGCACCCGCACCGGGGCGACCGCGGAGAGGAGCATCCCTCGGCCTTCTTGATAACGAAGGATTTCAAGAACAGGTTGATTCGAGAATGGTGGTGCCTGCCCCGCACTGCTGCACACCGGCGCCGTTCCGTGGGAAACCGTCCTTGCGACGGCAATCGCCGACCATGGACCGTTGTTCTCATAAATAGTTCTCGAAACTGTACAGTCGAGCATGAAGGCTGGATCGAGTTTTGAGAAAAGAGAACCGCCCCGCATGACTACTCACCGCATCGGATACGCCAGAGTCTCCACACGGGACCAGAACCTTGACCTCCAGCGCGATGCGCTGCGGGCTGCAGGATGCGACCGCATCTATGAGGACACCATCAGCGGAACCAAAGCCACGCGCCCCGGACTCGCCCAGGCACTGGACCAACTACGCAATGGTGACACCCTCATCGTATGGAAGCTGGACCGTCTCGGGCGGAGCGTGAAAGACCTGCTGGACTTCGCCGGCGGGTTAAGCGACAGCGGCATTGGTTTTATCAGCCTGACCGACGCGATCGACACCACGACCGCTTCCGGGCGCTTCTTCTTCAATGTGATGGCCTCCCTGGCCCAGATGGAGCGGGAGCTCATGGTCGAACGTACCCAAGCCGGCCTGCGGGCGGCGAGGGAACAAGGCAGGGTCGGTGGCCGCAAACGCGTCATGACGGACTCCAAAATCCGCTCCGCACGAAAGCTCCTCAGCGAGGGCACGCCGCCCACGGAAGTCGCCAAGAACCTCGGAGTCTCTGTACCTACCCTCTACCGCTGGGTCCCGGCAACAAGTACCGCCAAGGTTTCAACTCCGTAGCTGCTGCGGTTGGCGCACGGGACTTCTGAAGATTTGGATGACAGTGCACGGGACTTCTGACAACCCGATGTCAACAGTCCTCTGCACTCGCCCCGTACTTCCGCGGGATCCAGTGCAGGCGACTTCTGAAACTGACAGCACTGTTGTCTCACCGGACCGTCTCACATCCCAAGGGATACAAGACGTTGTGGCGACTGCGCAAATGGCCATCGAGACGGTCGCGAGTGCCGGTAGCGAGATCGCGTCCTGGCATCGGTTTGGCGGAGTAGCTCTGATCCTCAGCTGACTGCACACACCCGCGGGCGACAATGTCGTGGTCGCAATCGTGGACGGGGAGTTGACCATCGAGCGTCTCCGGCTCGAACATGGACGCGTCAGGCTGCGAGCCGAAAACCCTGACTATCCAGACATCGTCGTCCCCGAACTGGCCGAGCTGAGCATCTGGGTGTCGTCACCCGCTGCCTTCACCGGCACAATGAGACCCAATTGGTAGTCGCAACGCGGTTCACAGTCTGTCCTCGCCAGTATGGTTTGTACAGAAATTCCGTTCGAGCAGGAGAACCAGCGATGGGCTACATGGGTGACACCGACGCCGATGACGTCTCGGCTAAGGTGCTGGAGTGCAAGCTGAAGGGTTTGTCAGATTTCTTCGTCGAAGGGCAGACCCGCATGGTCCGGGCCTTTGCAGTGGATCCGCTGAGCGGCCGGGCGTTCTACCTCATGCTGCTCGGCGCATCCGGGCCTGACGACTTCACCTTTGTTGAAGTCGTGGACGGCCGCGCCCAAGACATGGAGGGCGCGTACGTGGACATTGACGAGTGGATGTCCGCGGCGCCTGGAACCAGCATCAATGATTTCATGGAGATTGTCGGCAGCGAGATGGACGACAATTTTTGGGACGCTGCTCTGGCAGCCTTTCTGGACCTCTACGCAACCATAAACGCCGCGATCTCAACAGCTCTGCATTATGAGGAGCTCAGCCAGGGCGAACATATGACCCAACTCTGCGACAAGGTCACCGTTGAAGAATCCTCGCCCGGCGAGGATGCCGCGGAAGCAACGTTCCAAGTCTTCACGGATGCCTGCGAACGTCGCCGGCCGTTTGCGGACACCATCCTTGTTGCATTCCCGGACTACAAGGACCTTTTCCCCGACATCGATTTCGGTTTCAATTGGCTCCCTCGTGTTTCTTTCGGGTACCGATTCGGACAGGAGACTGAGGTTGCCTACATTGCGAGCGGGGCCCCGCTACAGAACGACCTCTTTCTCAACGGTTTCTGGACAACAGAGGAAGGACTTGAGCAGGGCCTGCTTGAGACCTACAAGGATCCCTGGGACCGGCATGGTGCAAGAAACGCTGCCCGGGACCTGATCACCATCCAGTCGGCGGCAACGGAGTTTCTCAGAGTTGAATATGCCAATGCAACAAAGCTGCTGAATGACCATCGATCACGCCTCGCCTTTGAGGCATTTGCCGGTTATACCTGGGGGGAAGATGTAGCGGGCTTTGACCGCGCGTTGGATGACAAGTTGCGGGAGGCACTCAGTGACCCGATCCGACGGGTGGAGGACTTTCTTGCCATCTGCTGCGGTGGCAGCCGGAACTCCGTCAGGCCGTAACTACTGTCAGCCAACCAACTGGCAGCCCCTGCGACTGGCAATCATCCAGCCCCCGCGGAGGATGAGACAAACAGCCCGAAAATCGCCGAGGAAGCGTCTCATAACTAAAGTGCCTCATAACGTATAGGTTTGAAGACATTTGGGTGTCGCGTTTCGGGCACCTTGGGTTCTTGCGGTGATTGCAACACTTAGCGGATGGGTGTTGTCATGCCATGTTCGGCGATTTTTTCGGCCAACCGTGACATTTGTTCCAGGAGGGCGGGCGGGTGCTGGTTGAGGTCGACCGCGTGACAGTGGATAGACACTGTGCTTCCTAGGACTTCGTGGATCTGGGGTTCTTCCTCACCCTTGGCGTAGACGAGGTGCCCGGTGTCGAGGTCGAAGCGCACGCAGTAGGCCAACATCTGGTAGAAATCTGCATTGGGGTAGTTGGCGAATTTCGTGGCTTTGTATTTGGCGTCG
The DNA here is from genome assembly GCF_040546245.1 of Arthrobacter sp. UYEF3. NCBI lineage: Bacteria > Bacillati > Actinomycetota > Actinomycetes > Micrococcales > Micrococcaceae > Arthrobacter > Arthrobacter sp. UYEF3. Next base: position 60,167 of record NZ_JBEPNK010000011.1, on the reverse strand, counting down.
ATGACCGCCCGTGGAAGATCGCCGTCGTGCCACAGAAGGTCGGGTCGGAGGGCCACCTTTGAACCAACATCGAGATATGTCCCGGTCGCTTGGGACTGGGCTGTTCCTCCTCTGTGCTCCAGACTCTGGGCCAGGGTGGTGGTGACGAAGTCTTCAAAGATCCTCCACATGTCAAACAGGAATGCGGTGGTAGTGATCTCTCCGCGGTCTTGTTCGAGAGAGGAGTTTTTGAGGATGATCTCTGCAATGACGAGGGCCGACCTGTACCTGGAGTTGAGTCTCGTGAAATGGATGTGAGGCCGCTCGTGGCCGCTGGTCAGAGTGGTGACCCCGTCCAGTGACTGCGTCATTTTACGTAAGTCTGTCCTGATCTGATGTGGCAGCGTCGTCAGATTCAGCAGTCGGCGGGCTGCCGTCAGGAGCAGCCGGTTTTCGGCTATGTCGACGGTGAATTCGTCGAAGACCACTTGCGCAGGGAAGGCTAGGCCGCCGCGGCGGCCAATTTGGGCGGGGATGTTGAGGCGGCCGCGCACGATGGGCAGGGATTCTTCGTAGGATTCATAGCCTTGGAGGAGTCCCTGTCTCGTTGCTCGGGCGGCATGTTGGAGGAACATGGCAGCGATGGTGGTCACCAAATCGCTGTCAGGGTCGCTGCTGATGGTGATGTCCTCGTCACGCCAGAATTCACGGTCCAGAGAATAGCTCATCATGAAAAAGAGCCTGGCGACCGGCACTTTGGGGTGGATGACGATCTGGAAGTCAGCCACCTGGACTACTCCTACTTTGCGGATGTTGGCTATCGTCCAGTCGCCGCCGCCAGCCGGAGTGACGGTAGCGATGTCGAGCTGGTTGAGGGCCGTGGCGACATCGTGGGGAATGCTGTGGCGTTCGGGAATGCTGCTTTCACGCAGTTGTAGCCATCTCATCTTGCTAGCCAGCCGGTGAATCCACGGGGTCCGTCGGGGCCGGCGGAGGGGTCTTCAGCTGGTTACGGAGGGTCTGGAGACCGTAGACCTTTTCGATGTCAACTCGTTCGCCGTAGTGATGCTCGCTGAGGAGGGGCAGGATATCGTATTCCCAGATGTCCTCCAGCTGGCCCGGATGGAACTGGCAGTCATTGGGCATCAGGTAGCTCGGTCCGATCCTGAAGTCCGTGTTACTGATCTTGCCGTTGACCGCTGCCAGCAGGGCGGCCGGTTCGTTGTCCAGCCCGTGGCGGTCCAGCCACCGCGTGAGTACGGTTTTGGTGGGGTGTTTGTCCGGGTGGAGTTCGACGAATGAAAAACGCCGGCGCATAGCGGCGTCGAGCAATGCAATGGATCGGTCGCTGGTGTTCATCGTGCCGATGAGGAAGAGGTTGGCCGGCAGAACAAAAAAATCTTCGTCGTCCTTGCTGTACTGCAGTTTGATGGGCTGGTCGCGGTATTCCAGCAGGAAGTACAACTCGCCGAAGATCTTGGCCAGATTACCCCTGTTGATTTCGTCGATGACCAGGACATAGTTGAACTCTGGATTCTTGACGGCCTGGTCCACAATCCGGCGCAGCGGTCCGTCCTTGAGTTCGTATGAAAGTGACCCTGAAGCTGAGGTGACGGGACGGTACCCCTGGAAGAAGTCCTCGTACGAGTAGCTCGGATGGAACTGGACGATTTCCGTGTAGTTGTCATCGCCAGCGATTTGTTGTGCGAGTTTCATCGCTACAAAGGTCTTACCGGTCCCTGGTGGACCGTAGAGGATGATCTGTCCGCGGCGTTCAAGCAGATCTAGCTGCTTTTGCAGCCAGTCCTGATCGAAGAACAGCGAGTCGGCAAGTTGGGCGTCGACCGGACGAAAGCGGCGTCGTTGGCTGGACCCCACCTGGGCAGGATCTGCGGTCTCGACATCCGGCTGGGGGTCCAGGTCAGCGGCGACTTCGGGCTGCTGCTTCCACTCGTGGGCGAACGGTTCCTCGTAGAAATTCACTGAACGGCCGGTCTTCTGCTGAAGTTTCAGAATAATTGCCAGGAGGTCACGGTCGACGTCCGAGGAGCTTTCACCGATCTCACCGACAAACGCCGTCCGGATCGCGAGCTTATGCTTTTCGGAAACAATCGACGTGATGAGCTGCGGGTGGACGATGTAAGCCAGTGAGTTCCGTTGCGTGGGAAAACTATGGCCAGGCAAGCCGTTCACGAAATCTCGCCAGGCCCATGCGTCCCCCAGCAGCAACTCCTTGTCAGTCTCGGTTTTCTTGAGCCAGGCGTCCAGCAGTCGGATGATCAGCACGAGCGCAGGGTAGAGGTTGTTGTTCATGGCGAGTCCGGGATTGAAGCTGCCGGACTTGAATGCTTTGGCGACCTCCACGGGTATCTGGACAGGATGATCCATGTAACTAAGGAGGGTCTGGATGCGCTCTTTTTTGGCACGTTCGCCGATCGTTCCGGCGCTGATTGGAAGTAGCTGCCAACACACCAGCTCAGCCATCAGCAGGCGGGCGTCGTCGGATACCTCGGTCATCTGGACCTTAAGCTTGTCCACGAAGTTCCCCGTCTCGGGGTCGGGGGCATCAACGAAAACTGAGCGAAGCTCATCCACCGGGCCCTGTCCCCAGACTGCCCGGCCGGGGGCAAACACAGAATCACCATCCTGCAGTCCGCGTTCAACAAAGGGCAGCGCGGCCAGACGGATCGCTTCCTCGTCCTTGTCCACAGCGATGATGGTGGTGCTGAGCTGCTCCTGCTTTTGTTCGTTACTCAGGGCGCTCCACGCGTTGTAGCGGTTACGGGCCTCCGCCGCAAAGTCCGTCGCATCGGGATAGTCCTCCAGTGCCTTCCGGCCCTCAGGTGTGATCTTCCACTGGCCCGTGCCGCTCTTTTCGAGCCAACCGGCCTTGACCAGGTCCACGGTCGTCCACGTCATGTAGGCCTCAGCGCGTGAGAGGCCGCTCTTGACCAGTTCGGCCTCAGATTCATCCTGTGGGATCCGGGAGAAGACCTCTGGAAAGACGGATGTCTTCGGCAGGCCGTCAGGATGACCCGCAAGCAGTTCGATAACGAGGCGCAACCGACGTGCATTGCTTTCTACTGCGGACATTAGATCTCCTTTTTCTGCCCTACCAGCAGGCTAACCCGCTCTGCTGACAAAGGTGGTCAGTGGCCTTCCAACGACCTGAATTCCTTGACACACTTCAGTCTCACAAACGGATCGTTTTGCGAAGCTGCTTCTGCCGTGGGTTACACGCCATCCTGTGCAATCCGTTGAAGGACCCGGCCGGCATGCTTCAGGGCATCCTGGATATTTGAGGTCTTTATGCGGTCGCCGCGGACTTCGCGCAATGCCAGCTCGTTTTTTCCGCGTCTAACGGTGAAACTGAACTCGGTGTGAACGCCTTCAATGGCTGCATCCCAGTGGGTTTGATTGGGGCCTCGTCCTATCCAACGGTCGGGCACGCCAGGGTGCTCCGCCCAAGACACAACTGGCCGGGCCTTTTCCAGCGTGTTCCTTAGGAGCGTCGCCGTCCCCGGTCGTCTTCTTGGATCAACGTTCATGGCCGAGATGATCGCCTTCCGTAGGCGCAGATGAACGTATGGTTGCCAGAGCTTCCGATTCGGGAATGTGCCCATCTGAGTCGCTTGACCTATGTTCCCGTCTCCAGGGATCGAACTGTGCATCATTTCATCGCCATTTAGCAGTCTGTAGGCCGTGCCACCTAAGGCATAGATGTCGCCTGCGACAGTGTCGATGAACGAGCCACTCGTCCAGGCCTCCGGCGGGAGTAGCTTCAGGTAGCCCATGTTGGGAAGAGTTTCCGGGTCGTTGGCCATCCCTGAAAGGCCGAAGTCGCTGACCTTTACGCGCCCGAATGCGTCGAAGAGAAGATTGGCAGGTTTGATGTCTCTGTGAAGCAACCCCTGTGTGTGGAGATGTTGTACTCCGCGGCAGGCGTCCTCGACTATTTGAATGGCAGTCTGGACCGGAACCGCAGCCCCGGAGTACCTGGATTCCACGCTGCCATCAGGCAGGTATTCCATTCTGATCACTGACTGGCCCTTGACGACGTCGGCTGCAAAGACGTCCACTACGTGCTCGTTCTTAGCCAGCAGCATGGCTTTTGCTTCTTTATGGTCGTAAACACCTCCGGACAGAGCATCAGCGCGTATGTACTTCACCGCACAAAGCCGATCCAGACTCAGGTCCCTCTCGAGTTCAACAACACCGAAATGGCCGCGCCCTAAGGTCCTGATTCGCTGATACGCCACGGGCTCACGCGTCCATGGTCGCTATAGCTGCAACGACCGGCGTTAGGCGACTTTTGGGAATACCCCCCGCGACGGCGAGTTCGGCGACGTAGGCCAACATCTGTTCCTTCGCACCCACCTTGAACCGTGCTCGCAATGTTGCCCACTTGAAGGTGTGTATCGGTGTTCTCGACTGAGCGGCCGCGGCGAGTACGATGCCATCGACTTGGGCCCGTTCCAGCGTCGAAGCTTTCATGCTCTGACCGGCCTCAGCCTCGCTGAGGTGAATCACGTCCGGAGCGTGCGTCGCAATCATCTCGCTGATTTCCTTGTAAACCCACAGGAGCTGCTCTGACCGGACGTCCGAGGGCGGCCCCGAGCTTCCGGCCCCCAAAAGGTTGGCCGAGGCGCGTGTTGAACCGGACGCTACCGCCCAAATGATTCGGTTTTTTTCGCATTGAATGCCCAGTACGTTCAATTTTCCCCCAAGGTAAGTCGTGGCAGGGTGCCAGTGTTGAGCTAAAGCCGGGCCTCTGCAAACCGCGGCGCCATCGATTCCATTTGTTCCATGACCAGCTTGATTGCCTCGGGCTGCTTGTCCGGTGGGTACCCGTTGATCACCAGAAGCCGTTTGATCGACGCGCGAAGTTTCGCCCGGACGTCGTCCCGAACCGTCCAGTCGGTGCGCACATCGCGCTGCATGACGCCGACGAGCTGCCGAGCGATCTCGGCCAGCTTCCCTTCTCCCTGGACCTCCACCGCGGACTCGTTCTGGGCCACCGCGTCGTAAAACGCCAGCTCATCGGAGTTCAGTGGGGGAGTGAACTGGGCACCGCGCTGCCCCTCGGCCGCCACTTCGCGGGCCAGCTCCACCAGCTCCGCTATCACTTCCGCGGACGTGAGCTGCTGGTTCGTGTATTTCTTCATCAGCTCGCTGATCCGCTCGGAAAAAGCCCGCTGGCGGATCACGTTATTCCGTGTCGTCTTGGCGGACTCGTCAGCGATTAGCTTCCGCAGCGCCTCGATGGCCAGCTGCGGATTTCGCGCCTGCTGGGTCGTGGCGATGAATTCCGGCGTCAGGTCATCCAGCGACGGCTTGGGCATGCCCGCCGCCTCGTAGATATCCAACACGTCACCGGACGAAGTTGCGGAGGCAATCAGCTCTCCCAGCAAACGCTGGATTTCCTCCGGCACCGGCTCGCCGCTGGCCTGCCGGTCGGCCGCGTCGTACTTTGCCATCCAAACGCGGATCTCCTCGTACACCTGGATCTCGGGCCGCAGCTCGGCCAGCGTTTCGGACCCTGAGCAAAGGGCCCAGGCCCGGGACAGCTGGCTGGAGAACCTGCGGTACTTCGCGGCCAGGGTCTCTTCGCCGTCGGCGGGCTGGCTCCCGGGCGTGCCGGGGCTCCGCAGGTAACTGACTGCACCGGTGACGGCGTTCAGGAATGCTTTGGGTCCGCCCTTCATCAGCACGGCCTTCCAGTCGTACCCGGTCAGCAGCTCCCGCAGGGAGTCCACCAGCGAAAGCGTCACACCGACGGCCTCGTCGATGTTCCTCCCCACCGGCTTGTTCGTCCGGTCGGACTGGGTGTACTCGCCCAGCGCCTTGGCAAGGTTCTCCGCCAGCGGCGCGTACGCCACCAGCAACCCGTCCTCCTTGCCGCGGAACGTGCGGTTCACCCGGGCCAGGGTCTGCATCAGCAGCGCCCCCTTGAGCGGCCGGTCCAGGTACAGGGTGTGCAGGGGAGGGGAGTCGTAGCCGGTGAGCATCATGTCTTTGACGATCACAAGCTCCAGCTCGTCGTCCACGTCTTTGAGCCGTTCCTTTACCGTGGCGTTCAAGGAATCCCGGCGCACATGGTCGGAAACCGGGGGCACGTCCGATGCGGTGCCGGAGTAGACCACCTTGATCTTGCCCTTGCCCATGTCATCGGAATGCCACTCGGGCCGCAGCTGAACAATGGCCGCGTACAGCTTCGCGCAGATTTCCCGCGTCCCGCCGACAATCATGGCCTTGCCCGGCGCCTCGATGAACTTGCCCATCCGCGCGCGGCGGTTCTCCCAGTGCGCCACCAGGTCCGCGGCCAGCGCCGCGATCCGCTGCGGCGCACCGTAGACGGCGTTGACGACGGCAACGCTCGCCTCGATGCGCGCCCGCTCCGTGTCGTCCAGGCCCAGCGTGGCCTCGTCGGCGGCCTTGTCCAGGATCTCCTCCGTGATAGCCGAGGCCAGCCCCACCTTGATCAGCCGCGGCTCGAAGTACACCGGGACCGTGGCGCCGTCCTCCACCGCCCGGGAGAGGTCGTAGACGTCAATGTACTCACCGAACACGTCCTGGGTGTTGCGGTCATCGAAGGAAATCGGCGTGCCGGTGAACGCGATCAGCGTCGCGTGCGGCAGCGCATCGCGGAGGTGCCTTGCGTAGCCGTCGAGATCGTCGTAGTGGGAACGGTGCGCCTCGTCCACCACCACGATGATATTGCGGCGGTCCGAGAGAAGCGGATGCTCGGCGCCGGCGTCCTTCTCGGACTTGCTGCGGCCGAACTTCTGCAAGGTGGTGAAGTAGATGCCGCCGGTTGTCCGGTTGCTCAATTCTTCCCGGAGTTCGGAGCGCTTCTTGATCTGCTTGGGTGACTCGGCCAGCAGCAGGCTGCGGTCAAAGCCCTCGAACAGCTGGCCGTCGAGTTCGTTGCGGTCCGTGATGACAACGATGGTCGGGTTCTTGAGCTGGGGGCTGCGGGCCACGAGGTTGGCGTAGAGCTCCATTTCCATGGACTTGCCCGAGCCCTGCGTGTGCCAGACGACGCCGGCCTTACCGTTACTGTGTACCGCATCGATGGTGCTGCCCACGGCCTTGGTCACCGCGAAATACTGGTGCGGCTTGGCGATGCGCTTGGTGAGACCGTCGGCGCCGCCGTCGAACGCGGTGAAACTGTGTGTCAACTGCAGGAAGCGCAACTGGTTGTACAGGCCATGGAGCGCGGTCTCCAAGGCGGTCACGGCCTCGCCGTCCACCATGTACCCGGGCGCGACGGGCAGGCCGTCGTCGTCCACGTTCCACGGCGAGAAGTGGTTCAGGGGAGTGAACGGCGTCCCGTACTTGGCCTGGATCCCGTCTGAGGCGAGTGTGAAAACGCAGAAGCGGAACGCCATCGGGAACTCGCGCAGGTAGGTCTGCAGCTGAGCGTGCGCGGCGGCGACGTCGGCGTGCGAGCTGCCGGCCTTCTTGAGCTCGATGATGCTCACCGGCATGCCGTTGCAGTAGAGCACGAGGTCGAAGCGGCGTTTGTAGTCGCCCTGCACCACTGTGACCTGGTTGACGGCGAGCCAGTCGTTCTGGTCCGGGTCCGTGCTGAGCAGCCGGATGGTCGGGTTCGTCTCGTTTCCGTCGGAGTCGATGTAGCTGAGCCGGTAGCCGTCCACCAGGTAGCTGTGGATGCGGTGGTTCTCGGTGATGGCGTCGTTGGACTTGGGCGAGGCGATCTCGGCGAGGGCCTGCTGCAGGTACTGGACGGGAACAGCCGGGTTGAAACGCTGCAGCGCGGCCAGGAGCCGGGGCCGGATCAGCAGCTCATCCCAGGAGTCCCGCTCGCCCGTGCCGGGGGCGATCTCCTGCCCGGCTGCGGGACGCCAGCCGAGCGGCTCGGCCAGGAGCTCCAGGGCCATGCCCTCCCAGTCGGCTTCGGAAAAGGCTACTGCGGGTGCTGCTGTCACGGTGGTTCCCCCTGGTTGACCGGATGTCATTCTGAAATTTCGTGTGAAAGTTCGGCTTCGAGTTCGCTGATGCTGGGCAGGCTGGAGGCGAACTCCTCGGGGAGTGACTCGACGATCTCGGCCTTCCACTCCGAGACGCCGATGGGCATCGACGTGGTGCGCAGCGCGTACTCGGCCACCAGGTTGTTTTTGGACTTGCAAAGCAGTAGTCCGATGGTCGGTTTGTCATCGGCATGGGCCAGCAGATCGTCTACGGCGGCCATGTACATGCCCAGTTGGCTGAGGAAGCCCGGTTCGAATTTGACGGCTTTCAGCTCGATGACCAGGTAGCAGCGGAGTTTGAGGTGGTAGAAGAGCAGGTCCGCAAAGAACTCGTCCCCGTTGATCTCCAGCCGGACCTGCTCGCCGACAAAGGCGAAGCCCTGGCCCAGCTCCAGCAGGAACTTCTCGATGTGCTGGACCAGCTGCGTTTCGAGCTCGCGTTCGTTGCGCTTCTCTGTCAGGGACAGGAAGTCGAAGACGTACGGATCCTTGAAGGACTGCTGGGCAAGGTCGGAGTCCGACGGCGGCAGGGTCGCCGAAAAGTTGGTGATCGCCTTGCCGCTGCGTTCGTGGAGTTTCGTCTCGATGTGGTGGACCAATACCGCCCGCGACCAGCCGTTCTCGACGGCGGCCGCGGCGTACCAACGGCGGGATTCGATGTCCCTTAGCTTGTCCAGGAGGATCACGTTGTGGCCCCACGGCAATGTTGCAACAGCCTGTTGCAACATTGGGAAGTCCGGCCAGGACTGGGCGAAGCTCTTCATGTAGCGCAGGTTCCGGGGTGAGAATCCGGTGGCGGCCGGGAAAGCGGACCGGACGTCGGCCGCCAGCCGGGTGACGACCTTGGATCCCCAGCCTTGTTCGGTTTCGCGCTCGGCGAGCTCCCGCCCAATCGCCCAGTAGGAAGCCAGCAGCTCCTGGTTTGCTGCGGTGATGGCTTTCGAGCGGCCCGTGTCGACCTGCCGGGTAACGGAGGCGAGCAGTTCGGGGTACCACTCCGGCATGGAGCTGCGCGCCGGAGTGCCGGGAAATGACGCAGCGGCGTGTTTCCGTGTTCCCGGTTCGATGGCACCCTGGTCCGGATTCATACGCCGGCTTCCTCCAGAAACTTATTTGCTTCTTTGACTCGAAGCTTGCCGGACATCAGCTGGGGGAGGAGGGTGTCGCGGGTGGCCGCCAGCATCGAGTTTTCCAACAGCGCGTGCGCGGCTGCGGCGTGAAGAGGTTCCGCCAAACCGGCAAATTCCTTCATCACCTGTGCCTCGGCAAGCCGGACTTTAAATTTCTTGAAGTTGCCGCGGCTCAATTCAAGAAAGGTTGCCCCGTTTGCCAAGGAAATAAACTCGCCAACACGACTCCGCATTTCATGAAAGAGCCAAAAACGCAGATCAGGGTCTTGAGGCTGAACAACGATGAACCCCTGATTGACGGCCATCGGTTCCCGCGCCAGAGCGAACGCCCCAATGGTTGCTCTCGAGGTCATGAGAATTGCGCCTGATGGATAGAGTTCGGAGGCGCAGGCCTGTAGGCCGGCCTCCGAAATTCGACGTGAGGTAGCGGACAAGTAGGGTCCCTGAAGCCCCGTCACATCGGTTGGGGTCGCCCACAACACATTTCCGTTCCAGAATTCGAGGACCGAGGTACTCGGAGTCCCGCCACCGCTTACCTTTGCAACGTCGCCAAACGATTGTTCGGCAAATGGGAGGTTCCTAGCTCGCTGGTGGAACTCGGCTGACGCAAGTTTGTCTGCGGTTTCTGCGAGTGTGATGTTGGCAGCGATCTTGTCGTCGAGCGCCGCCAGCACCTCCGCAATCGCCTGCTGTTCGTCTAGTGGGGGCACAAGCACAGGAACCTGCGCGATGTAGTTTCGGTTCAACATAGGCTGCACCGAGCCGGAATCATATCCGGCGAGGTCGGTGTTCTCAAAGAAGTGAAAGACCCATCGGGGCAGGTTTCCCATGAAGTCTGTTACGAACATTGTGGTGTTGTGGGGCCAGAAATCCCCATCTGACCACTTGGGCTGGCCAAGGTTCGTCGCTCGCCCTATGGTGACGCCAGGTCCTTTGATCGGACCTTCGTCGTGGAAGCCGCCTGTTTCGCCGGACGTAAGCACCGGAAAGGCGCCGTGCTGTCGTGCATGATGCGGTAGGTCGAACCCTCGCTGTAGCGAAACAACTTCAGAGAGCGGCTTCATTTGCCACCCCAATGGTGTGGTCATGAAACCCTCCCCAGCTGCTCGCGCACGACCTGTGCCAGCTGCTCGGATTCCTCGAACTGCTCGAACAGTTCCTTGGACAACCTGGCGATTTTCTCCTCGATCGGCTCGCCGTCGTCGTCCACGTCGGCCGCCCCGACGTACCGGCCGGGCGTCAGCGCGTAGTCAGCAGCCTTGACCTCGGCCAGGCTGGCCGAGTAGCAGAAGCCGGGTTCGTCGTCGTACGTCAGACCTGCCTCAACCGCAGAGGAAGTGCCGCGCCAGGCGTGGTAGGTCCCGGCGATCTTGGCGATGTCCTCATCAGACAAAGCGCGCTCGGCGCGGTCCACCATGTAGCCCAGGTTCCGGGCGTCGATGAACAGCACCTGGCCGGTCCGGTCTATGGACCCGCGGGAACCGGCTGTCTTGTCCTTGGCGAAGAACCACGTGCACACAGGGATGCCGGTGCTGCGGAAGAGCTGGGTGGGCAGCGCAACCATGCAGGAGACGAGGTCGGCCTCCACGAGCTGGGCGCGGATCTCGCCCTCGCCGCCGGAGTTGGAGGACATGGAGCCGTTCGCCATGACCACGCCGGCGCTGCCGCCGGGGGCCAGCTTGGAGATGATGTGCTGGATCCAGGCGTAGTTGGCGTTCCCGGCCGGCGGGATGCCGTACTTCCAGCGGGGGTCGGACTCGGATCGGGCCCAGTCTTTGATGTTGAAGGGCGGGTTGGCCATGATGAAGTCCGCGCCGTTATTGCCCGTGAGCTCCGGGTGCTGGTCGCGGGCGAAGGTGTCGCCCCAGCGGGAGGCGAGGTTGGCGTTGAGGCCGTGGATGGCGAGGTTCATCTTAGCCATCCGCCAGGTGCGCTCGTTGAGCTCCTGGCCGTAGACCGAGATGTCCGAGCCCTCCTCGCTGTGGGCCTCGAGGAACTTCTCGGTCTGGACGAACATGCCGCCGGAGCCGCAGCAGGGGTCGTAAACGCGCCCGCGGTTGGGTTCCAGGACCTCCACGAGCACGCGGACGACGCCGGCGGGGGTGTAGAACTCGCCGCCGCGCTTGCCCTCAGCTCGGGCGAACTTCTCCAGGAAGTATTCGTAGACCTCACCGAGCAGGTCACGGGCCTTGCTGACGCCCTGGCCGGTGAAGCGGGCCGAGTTCAGCAGGTCCAGCAGCTCGCCGAGGCGGCGCTGGTCCACGTTGTCCCGGTTGAAGATGCGGGGGAGCGTGGCGGCCAGGCTCGGGTTGGCGGCCATGATGAGCTCCATGGCTTCGTCGATGAGTTCGCCGATGCTCTTCGGGGCTTCGCCGGCTTCCGCGGCGAGGCCCTTACCGTTTTCCGCGAGGTAGTCCCAGCGGGCGCGGGCCGAGACCCAGAAGACGCCGCGGCCGGTGTACTCGTCGGCGTCGTCGATCAGCTGGGCGATCTGGTCCTCGTTGAGGCCGTCGGCCTCCAGTTCCGTGACGATCTGGGCGCGGCGCTCCTCGAAGGCGTCCGAGACGTACTTCAGGAACACCAGGCCAAGGATGACGTCCTTGTACTGGGAGGCGTCCATGGAGCCGCGGAGCTTGTCCGCGGCCTTCCACAGCGTGTCCTTGAGTTCCTTCATGGTGGACGGGACTGTGTCTGCCTTGAGGGCAGACTTCGTCTTCGGGGGCATTAGCGGGTTCCTTCGGTTGGTGAGGCGGCGGGCATACTGCTGGGTTCCATCAGGGTGAGGCTTCCGCCCGCTACGCCGTCCAGAATCAGATTAGCGAGTTCTTCGAGGTGGTTGAGGCGTTCGCGGGTTGCCTGGCGTTCGTGTTGCAGGTGTGCCAGTGCGGCGGCCAGCGGATGGCGCTGGGCATCCGGTGTGCGGCGCAAGCGCCACTGGCGCCAGTTCTTGTCGCGGCCGGGCAGCGCGTTGATGTCCGCGGCGACGACGTCGGCAAGCAGGCCGCCGGGGTCCCCGGCGTCGATCCGCAGGACCCGGGCGGGGAAAACGACGATGGAGCCGCCGTCGGCGTCGACCATCGCGGCGGGGCGGGGGCTGGTGCAGAAGACGACGTCGCCGGGCCGGGTGAGGCGGCCGGAGGGGTACTTGGCTGCGAAGTCCAGCAGGCTGATGTGCCGGGGCGTTGCGGTGTGCGGGTGGAGCAGTTCGGCGGGGCCGATGACGGGGGTCCCGGTCCTTGACGTCAGATCGGTGTCATGGAGCCGGTTCCCTTTGATGTAGCTGAGGGTGCCGGCCGTGATCAGTTCCTGGACGGAGGCAGGTTGCGCCTTCGTGCTCGGATCTCGCGGGCCTACGACAACATCCCCGGGTGGTTCTTGGCTGCCGTTACGGAGCAGGCGCAGGAGTTCCTCCACGCGCAGGGCTGCCTCCGCGGCGCTGGAACTCCGGACCGGACCACGGGATTGAATGGACACTAGGGAACCCCTGCTGGCGAGCAGTGCGCTGGTTTGCACCAGGCGGGCGAAGCGGAAGGAGTGCGCGCGCACCGTGGCGCGGTTTCCCATGGACGCGGCGATGTCGCCGACCAGGTCCTGCGTGACGTCTTCTGTGTGGTCCTGGGTGCTGAGGTCCGCCACCATGGTCCAGCGTTCGGCGATGGGAACCTCGGCGAAAGACGGTCCCAGCACCCAGAGTGCCTGGGCTTCGCGGGGCTTGGAGCGCAGCAGGCCCTGGGGCAGCCGGACGATGGCGCGTACCCGGCCGGTCCGCAGCAGCCCGGAACGCAGGTCCGCGGCCCCGCCGGCCAGCGGCGCATCGCAGAGAACCCGCGCCGGGGCGATGATGATTGCCCGCTGCTGGTCGTCCATCTGCAGGGCAAGGTGTTCCACAGCTGAGAGGATCTGCGTCGCGTCCCTGACCGGTGCGCCGGGGGACGGATACTGTGCCACATGGACCACGGGTCCTTGGACGGCGAACTCGCCGCTGGGGTTGACCCGGATCTGTCCGCCGTCCACGCCGTGGACGCGCAGGCGGCGACGAACCAGGCGGCCTGCGCCGCCGCCGTCGTCGGATGTCAGAAAGGTGAAGGAAGCACTCTCACCGGAAGCGCGCACGACGCCCATCAGAAGGTCGCTGCCGCCGCGGGTGGAATCAGCAAACACGGAGTTCTCACTCAGCGTCGCGGCCAGCTCGACGGCAGCCCCGGCAATCAGGCCCACGGCGGATTCAGCGAGGGCGGTATCCGAATGCTCCCGGAGCCCTGCCCGGAAGCGTGCAGCCAGTAGTTGTTCGAAGGCGGCGGCTGCGTTGTAGGCACTGTCCACCAACCGGTCCGCGAATGCTGCCGTGGAAGCAAGCGCCGGTCCCAGGACCTCCAGCTCCGAATACAGGGACAGATCATCGGGATCGCACTCGTCTGCAATGTCCAGCAGTTCGTCCGGGCTCAGTGACCCAAGCGTCTTGCCGGTCATTGCCTTGAGGGTCAATAGAGCCGTGAGAGCGTCGAACGTGTTTCCTTGGCCGCCACCGCCACCGCCACCGCCACCGGTACCGGCAGCGGGGCCGGGCATCCGGGCGAAGGCGGCGACATCGTTGACGGCCTCCGGGTTATTGCCCCGGCCAGTGACGGTCAGCCAGGCGGCGATGTGGTCGGCGTCGAAGAGTTCCCGCCCGCCGTCGAGCGCTGCAGGCTCCGGAAATGGGTGGGCAGACCCGGCGCTGCGTTTGCGCCACATGGAAACGACCGGGCGCTGGACCTGCGCGAGGGCGGCAACGTCCGAAAGGGTCATGCGCAGGGCTTCTGCTTCGTTCACTTTGCGCCTCCTTACGACGTCGACCCTCAGCCTAGTTGTGTGGGGCGCTTTTCCTGGTCAGGTGCTGATAATAGGGGTTATCAGCGTCTTTGGTCATCAAATCGTTGCGAAGCCATAGCTTCGTTCTGCAGCGTCGAAGGATTCCTCCGGAGCTGCGACGGCGGCGGGGAACCACGCATTGGGGGACTGGTATCCCGCCGCCGCTCAGCAGCCATCCCTGAACAGAGGAAGACACGATGTTGAACACCGAGACCGACGAACCGGCGCGAATGCCGACCGATGACCTACCGGAGGAGACGCAACCGGCCAGCAAAATGGCAAAGCCGGGGCGGAAACGGCGGATTGTCGCTGCAGTTGCGGGCCTGGCCCTGCTCGCTGGAGCGGCCGCCGTCGGCACCACGCTGCCGGACCCGACGTCCAGCGAAGCCTATGCGGCGCTGGCGGGGGAGAAGGCATCCGTGGAGTCCGAGCGCGACTCAGCCAAGTCCAGCTACGAGTCGATGAAATCGAAGTACGACACGTTGCAGAACGGCATTACGGACCGCGAAGCCAAGGTCACGGCCCGCGAAACAGAGGTCGGGAAGGCTGATGCAGCCGTGAAGACAGCCGAAGCCGCAGTCAAGGTGCGCGAGGACGCAGTCACCGGCGCCGAGAAGACCAAAGCCGCCAACACCATCGGTGACGGCACCTGGACGGTCGGCAAGGACATCGAGGCCGGTACCTATAGGGCGGCAGCAGACGTCGGATCCTCCTGCTACTGGGGCATCTACGCGACCGGAAGCAACGGCAGCAACATCATCGAAAACGACCTCCCCGGCGGTGGACGGCCCACCGTGGCACTGAACAGCGGGCAGGACTTCAAGTCCACCCAGTGCGGCAAATGGGAAAAACAGTAACTGCCAGCATTCCCATCATTCATTCACGATTGAAAGGCACAACATGTCCCACGAGAATTCCGAACAGCCCTTTGCAGGCACGACTGCAGCGCCCCAGCGGCGGCCGTTCTTCAAGAAGAAGCGATTCCTGATCCCGGCCGGTGTCCTGGTGCTGGGCATCGCCCTGGGCTCCTGCTCGGGGGGCACCAAGCAGGCCAGTGACGTGAGCCCCGCTGCGCCGTCATCCGCCGCCGCATCGTCAGCGGCTTCATCCGCAGCCCCGGCTCCGGCAGCTCCCGCGCCGGCCAGCGCACCTCCGGCTGCCGCACCCGTCGTCGGTGTTCCGTTCAGTGTCAAGATGAGCAACGGCAACATCGCCAAGATCACGATCCTTTCCGCCGTCCGGACGGCCAGCGTAAGCACCACCGCGTTCGCCACTCCGGCGAAGAACGGAAGCTATCTGCTCCTGGACCTACTCTGGGAAACCGAGTCAGGCAAAACCAGCTCCAATCCCTTCTACTTCTCCGCCAAGGACACCAACGGGCGCAAAGCCGATCTCGATCTCTTCGCGGACAACCAGCTCCCCTCCGGAGACGTCCTGCCCGGTGACAAAGCACGGGGCTTCATCGCCTTCGACATCGCTCCCGGCGCATCAACGGTGATGATCTCCAACACGCTCATGCAGGAATCCGCACGGATCCAGATACCTGGGTAAAACCTATGGGGCTGGTGACGGTTTGCAGCTCCCGAGACATCACCAGTGTGTGGGCCGAACGTCGGCTTTGTCGGGTAAAGGATTTTCCATCGCCTCGGGGGCGGAACGATTCTCAAATTTCTCGACAGACATGTACATCAGGTGTTAGAAATCTCTCGGGAGGACTCCGGCCCCGCGAACGCAAGGCGCAACGGTGCCACCCTGGGGGATGGTTTGGGGGTCAATGACTTACGGGCAACTCGGCGCCGCGCCGTAACAAGCCCAGCACGCTGCTATTCGCTCCGGCAGTCGGTTCGCATGCCGCCAGGAGGCCGGAGACCGGCGTATCTCGACAATTTTTCTCCCCTCTGAAAGACCAGAGGGGCACACAAGTGCGGCCTTTCGAGGCCGACATAGCCTGATTGGGGTTCCAGCTATGCATGAAATCAAGTGCCCGCACTGCGGACGAACATTCACTATCGATGAGGCCGGCTACGCCGACATCGTCAAGCAGGTTCGCGATGCTGAGTTCGAACAGCAGCTCCACGACCGGCTCGAGTTGGCCGAGCAAGACAAGGCCACGGCCCTCGAACTCGCGGAGACGAAGGCCGCCAGTGAACTTCAGAAGACTGCGGCGGCCAAGGATGCCGCGATCCAGGAGCTGAAGGCGAAGCTCGATGCCCATGAGGTCACACAGAAGCTCGCTGTAGCAGAGGCGCTTAGTGCCGTCGAAAAGCAGCGCGACGCGCTCGTGAACGAGCTCGAACAGACGAAGCAGGAGAGACAGTCATCGGTGGAGCTGGCCGAAGCGAAGCTCGTCAACGAACTTCAGAAGGCCGCCTCGACGAAGGACACCGCGATCCAAGACCTCACGGCGAAGCTCGAGGCCATGGAGATCGTGCAGAAACTTGCGATCACCGAGGCAGTCAGCACTGTCGAAAAGGAGCGGGACGAATTCAAGAGTGGTCTCGAACGAGCCGAACTTGCGAAACAGCTCGGCGAGGCGTCCCTGAAGGACAAGTACGAAACCCAGATCAAGGACCGTGAAGAACAGATTGAGCGACTGCGGGACCTGAAGGCGAAGCTGTCGACCAAGATGGTCGGTGAAACCCTTGAACAGCACTGCGAAATCGAGTTCAACCGCATACGTGCCACAGCCTTCCCGCTCTCCTACTTCGAGAAGGACAACGATGCCCGGGCCGGTAGCAAGGGCGACTACATATTCCGTGACTCCGACAGTGCTGGTACTGAGATTGTCTCGGTCATGTTCGAGATGAAGAACGAGAACGACGGCACCGCGACAAAGCACAAGAACGAAGACTTCCTGAAGGAGCTCGACAAAGACCGCACCGAGAAGGGTTGCGAGTACGCCGTGCTCGTCTCTCTGCTCGAGCCCGACAGCGAGCTCTACAACACCGGGATCGTTGACGTCTCTCACCGCTACCCGAAAATGTACGTCATCCGGCCACAGTTCTTCATCCAGTTGATCACGCTGCTGCGGAACGCCGCGATTAACTCACTCAAGTACAAAACCGAGCTCGCGCTGGTTAAGGCGCAGAACCTCGATATCACGAACTTCGAGCAGCAGATCGATGACTTCAAGGACGCGTTCGGCCGCAACTGGCGGCTCGCCTCCGACGGTTTCGTGGAGGCAATCAAGCGCATCGACGAAGCGATCAAAGACTTGGAGAAGACGAAAGAGGCCCTGCACAAGTCGGCCAACAACTTGCGGCTTGCGAACGCCAAGGCCGAAGACCTCACAATTAGGAAGCTCACACGAGGCAACGCGACAATGGCGGCCAGGTTCGTGGAGCTGGAGGCTAAGACGGCCGAGTGGGAAGCCAACTGACGCGCCTTTTGCAGGAGCCGCTGAATGCATTGCTTCAGCACAGATCCCGGAAGTCGCCGTAGCCGCGAAAGACTGATCAACAGCTCCTGAAACAGTGAAGGCTGGCACTCGAAAAGGTGCCGGCCTTCGCTGCGTGCCCTCAATCCCTGGTCTCCACGGCTGAAGATACCCGCCCAAATTCAATGCGGGGGGAGGGTGTGTGACGGCCGTCGGGTGCCTGGATCGTGCCGGTAATTTCCACCTGAACACTGTATGCCGGGTGGCGCCTAGGAGCCCTCTAGCGCCTCGACTTCCGCGGCGTCGAGAAGTGCCTCGGCGGCGGCCCCGGTGGTCCGGGCCAGGTCGTCCAGGGATTTGAAGTGGACCCGGGCGAGGGTGATGGCCACCAGTTCGAGGTACGCGGTGCCGTTGCGCTGTACGAGGCCGTCGAGGTAGTTCCGCATGCGCCCTTCCAGGGCGCCGGGACCTTCGGATTCTTCCGCGGCGAGCCGCGTCAGTGTCAGGGCTGCCAGGTCTGGGTTGTCGTAGATGAGTCCCATGGCCCCACGCTACGCACCCCATTGGTTCCGTCAAGAGCCACGCTAGCGCCAGCGGTAGGATTCCAGCGCCCGGAGCAGGGGAGCGGGGTCCTTCTTCAGGTGATCGACGGGGCGGGTCCCGGCCAGGGGCCGGGACGGGGTGATCATCCAGAGGGTGAAGTAGTTGTGCGGGATCTCCAGCTCCATGGCCCGTCGGAAGAGGGCCGTGACGGTTGTCTGGAGCTGCCCGTCGGGGAGGAACTGGAAGCCCGGGCAGAAGGTCCCGTCGTCAATGAAGACGCGCACGAGCTGACGCATGACCGGTTCCGGGTCCTCCATCAGTTCGGAGAGCCGGCGGTATACCTGTTGCAGGGTCGGCAGCGTGAATTCTGCCCTGATCGCTTCCCACGTCTGGTCGTTGATGGTTTGGCGGTTCAATTTTGGGCTGTCTCTCCGCCGTCGCTGATGTCTTCCAGCAGCCACTGGGTCGAAAGCGGGTCCCGGCGCAGCGTGACAGTCCGAAGGGCTGAGGTCGAGTCAAGACGGACCTGGAGGCGCCAGTATTCGATGCTGACCAGGTCGCCGCTGCCGACGGCGGCGGTGCGGCGGGTGTCCCACCACGCGTCCCGTCCGTACCAGTGTTGGGAGTCGGTGTCGGGATCGACGAGCCAGATTTGGCCGTCGTGGCGGATGGCCAGGGGTTTGCCTGCCGCGTCGAGTCGGACCAGTGTGTCGTGGGTCTGCGGGGCGGCTTCGGCGATGGTGCTCATGGAGTTGGTGTTCTTTCGTGGTGCTGTCGTGCGGGTGGTTTAGGCGGCTTTGACGAGGGGGAGTTCGTTCCAGTGGGTGGTGTAGCGGGGGGAGAGCATGTCTCCTTTCATGGTCCAGTCCGGCCCGCCGCGGATGCCGCCGTGGCCAAGGCCGATGGAGCCGCGCCCGTACCGGCGGGTGATGTCTTCCAGGAGTGTGCCCACGTGGCGTTCCTCGTGCGGGTTTTCGAACAGGGCCAGGGGTGCCTGGTTGCCGGTGGGCCGCAGGTCGGTGACCATGATCCCGGCCCGGGCGTACCGGATGCCCTCGCAGATGCGGGGCAGGAGAGCGTGGGCGGCCTTGGTGAGCAGGACCGGGTCTGCGGTGGGCATCGGGAGCGGCACGCAGACCGAGGGGTAGGAGGTGTCTTTCGGGTTGAAGTGTGAGGTCCCGGCGAACGCGGTGAGGACTTTGGCCTGGAGGCCGTGTTTGCCCAGCCGCGCCGAGGCCTGCTGGCCATAGACGCTCATGACCTGCCGGATCCCGGTAGCGGTGGTGATGGGGGTGGCGAAGGATCGGGAGAAGATGAGCTGGTCCCGGCCGATACGTTCTTCCTCCATGGGGATGCAGGGGGTTCCCTGCAGTTCCAGCACGGTGCGCATCATGACCACGGAGAAGCGGTCCCGGATCATCACCGGATCCGCCCGGGACAGGTCAAGGATGGAATGGATCCCCAGGGCGTTGAGGCGTTTGGTCAGCCGGGTGGCGACACCCCAGATATCGATGACGGACAGGCGCCGCATTAGACCTTCTCTTTCGGGGGTGGGGACGGAGTCCCAGTGGCAGACGCCGTCGAAGGCCGGGTTGTTCTTGGCCCATTTGTTGGCCAGTTTCGCCAGGGTCTTGGTGGGTGCGATCCCGACGCAGACGGGCACGCCGACGTTGCGCCGCACGGTGGCTTTCATGTCCCGGCCGAGGGCCAGGAGTTCGTCCGGGGTGCCTTTGACGCCGAGGAAGGCCTCGTCGATGCTGTAGACCTCGAGCCATGCGGAGTACCGGCCCAGGAGTTCCATGACGCGGGCGCTGATGTCGCCGTAGAGCTCGTAGTTACTCGAGAGGGCAACGAGTCCCCATTCCTTGGCGCGGGGGGCGAGTTTGAACCACGGCTCACCCATGGCGATACCCAGGGCTTTGGCTTCGGGGGAGCGGGTGACGGCGCAGCCATCGTTGTTGGACAGGACGATGACGGGCCGGCCCTCCAGGGCGGGGTTGAACGCCCGCTCGGCGCTGGCGTAGAAGCAGTTCACGTCCACGTGCGCGATCTGCGGCAACTGCCGCATGGCCGCAGGCTTCGACACGGCCGGGTCCTTAGAGGTGGTGGAGGCATCGGGTGGCGATGCCCCACACCACGAGATCGGACAGGGACGGGACCCGGATGTCCGGGTACGCGGGGTTCTCTGCCTGCAGCACGACCCCGGTGGCCGTGATCCGGAGGCGTTTGATGGTCAGTTCCCCGTCCAGGACCGCGACGACCACGGACCCGTCCACCGGTTCCAGGGCGCGGTTGACGATCAGTTCGTCGCCGTCGCTGATCCCGGCGCCGGTCATGGAGTCCCCGGACACCCGTACCACATAGGTGGACGTGACGTCCTTGATCAGGTGCTCATTCAGGTCGATCCGCCCGTCGAAGTAGTCCTGCGCGGGCGAGGGATACCCGGCCGCGACAGCGACCGGAGAGATCAGCACCGACAACAACGACGCACCCGCATCTATCACACGGGGACCAATAAGAACGCCCACAACACACCTTTTATTCGAATATATGTTCGAATTAGTCTAGCTCCTGGGACCGACAGAAAGTACCGCCGCCCGCCAGGTCGGGCCTGTGGCGGGGGCCGGTTTGCACGCCAGCGGGGACAGCTTGAGCTGTGCGGAGGGCTCCACCTGACCCCAATGGGCACAACCCGGCCCGCGCGGCACGCTGTACGGAGGGAAAGTCGGGACGCGGAACCGTTGTTGGTGGGGCATAAGGAAGCCTCCGCGCGAATCAAGGACTCAAACGTGGAGGCTCCCGGTTCTCCAAGCTGGGGGACTGGAGAACCAAGGCAATTCTACTGGCCACCCTGGCCGTCACGCTGCTGGGAACCGGGAGCTTCCGGTCACACCCGGGGGCGGCGGCCGCGGGTCCGGCCGGTCTGCCAGCCGGGCACGGCGGCGTCCAGGAGGCTGACTTTGTCAGGGGTGAGGTCGCCTCGGTGGTGTTTGTACCGCTGGGCGTGGATCCACACGCCGAGGGTGTGTTCCCGTTCTGAGGCGTAGTGGTGGTGGCGGGGCCAGTTGTTGCCTTCGGCGCGGAAGTCCACCAGCTGGGCGAGGCGGTCATGCCACCGGGACTCATCCGCTGCTGCCCTGGGGTTTCCTTCCCACCCGGGGACCCGGGCGAGGCCGGCCCGGTATGCCGGGTCGAGGGTGCCGTCGGCTGCTTCGCGCCGGCGATCCGAGAGCCACCGCGCCATCGACCGTTCACGTTTATCCTGCGAGCGGTCACGGGGCAATCGGCCCTCGGCCCTAATCCAGGCGATGATCTCCTCCATGCGGGCAAGGTCCGCGGGGGAGGGTCCGCCGGCCCTGGTCACGACAGCGGCGTGGTGTGCGGTCTCGAGTCCCGGGTCCTGGCGACGGGCGATGACCAGGTGATACCCGACGGTGGCCGGCTCGGCGCGCACGAGGTCAGCGATGCGTTGCCGGCTCAGTCCGAGCCGGTACATCAACACCCATTCCGCGTCCGGAGCGCGCCTTAACCGCCTGTCCATGATGGAGCCCATCCTGCCACGACCACCCCGCCAGGCAGGCCGGCGACGTGGCGGCGCAGCCGGGCGACCGCCGGGCCCCCCGGAGCTCCTGGCGGAGCGGAGAGAGCCGCCGGGCCATGGGAATTCGGCGGCGGTATTGTCAGAAAGTAGTAGGAGTAGTAGTTTTGTTACTACTACTCCTACTATTTTTGAGGTTGTCGCCGTGGCGTTGAGTGTGAAAGACCGTGTGTTTGCTGCTGCGGAGCAGATCAGTGCCGAGCGCCGGCCTACCGTCTCGACGGTGCGGGCGGCTGCGGGTGTGAGCAACGCCGACGCCACGCGCTATCTGAAGGAGTGGGTCGAGGAGAAGCAGGCCGCGGGAGGCCGTCTCGCCGCGACGCCGGCAGCGGTGCTGGAACAGGCCGCGCGTCTGGCAGGGGCCTGCTGGGCCGAGGCGTCCACTGTGGCGGATGAGCGGCACGCCGCTGCGGAAGCGGTCTGGGCGCAGGAGAAGAAGGATCTGGGTCTGGAGATCTCCGAGCTCGTCGCGGACCTGGACAAGGTCACTGCCGAGAAAGACGCCGCCGTCACTGAACTCACCGCCCGGGTCACCGCAATGGATACTCAGGCCGCGGCGATCCAGGCGCAGCTGGAGCAGGCACGGGCGGCCGAGCAGCAGGCCAGCAACACCGCAGCCGACGCGGCGGCCAGGGTGGCCGCGGCCGAGGCCCGGGCAGAGACCCTGCAGACGGCCCACGACGCGCTCCTGCAGCGCATCGTGCCGGAAACCCCGGACAAGAACGGCCAGGGCCGAGCGAGCCAGTAGCGGAACCCCGGGCGTTGAGCTGGGCGGGAGGGCCCCTACCCGAGCTCCCGGACCGTTCGAGGCCCTTCCTCACCACCTACCGCGCCCTCTCCAAGACCCGGCGCAGCCACAACACCTAGGCCGGTCCGGCCGGGCCTGCCTACCAGGTAGGCCCGGCCACGTGCCGGCCTTTCCTCATGTCCGCGCTTGTTCGGAAATCTAGCGTCACAACACGAATGCCGCCTGGGCATTCAGGACCCGCGGAGACTCCAACCCGGCACCGTGCGGCGCACGGTGTGGGCGGCCGGAACGCGGTGGTCGATCACTCATGGCCTCACCCTCCCCAGTAGGAAGGGCATGCTCGCAGGGCTCGCACCCCTTCGGGCGTCCGCTGGCGCGGCCGGCTGTTAGGTCCAGTGCTGTCCGTCGCAGGGCTCCGGCCCGCCCTGGCCCTTGTCTTACGTCTTCGACGTTTTCTGGTTGCTGTCCTTCGGATTCTAGGCGTCCGCTCCACCCCGTCTAGCCCCTCCTTCGTCGGGGCCTGCGGCCCGCAGAATCAGCTGCGGCGCTCCTGCGTCGCTTATTTCCTCCGCAGATTCCGCGTTCCTTGCCCTGCGGGTAGACAGGACTCCGTCGGCCGCCGAGCAAGCGAGCTTGCCAGCAACCAAAAAACAACGGGGGGAAAGGGGAAGCTGGCCGGTCACCTGAGCCGCCCCACCCACCGGAATCCTCTGCAAAAGGAGCACCACCATGATTGAAAAGATCAACCTCACCGGTCCCGCTGACCTGCTGGCGACCATCCCGCACCTGCTGGGCATCACACCCTCGGAGTCCTTCGTGGTCCTCACCGCCCGGGCCGGTGCCCTCGGCGCGACCCTGCGCGTGGACGCCCCCGAACACGTCGAGCCGGTCAACTACGCGCAGACGCTGACCAGCCACGCCGCCAACGATGAGAAGGCCACGGCGTCCTACCTCGTCGTCTACACCGACGAGAACCAGGACAGCTACCCCTACGCCGCGCACGTCGCCGCGCTGGTGTCCGAGCTGGCCGCAGCCCGGATGCCCGTGCGGAACGTCTGGCTCGTGACCTCCACTCACTGGACGGAGTTCGGCACGGACGAGGAGCACCCGCTGGAGCAGATCACCGACAGCCACGCCAACGCGACGTTTACCTTCTTCGGCAGCGCCACGGACATCGACGTCTACAACCCCGCCCTTCTGGGCGCCTGGGCCATGCCCGTGCAAGCACCGGAGGGCACCGAAGCAGACATTGAGGAAGCCTGCGCCGCGTGGGCGGCCGTGCTGGACAGCACCGGGACCCCCGACCACGAAACGGCCCGGAACATCGCGGGAGCGTTCCAGCACAAGATGGTCCGGGACTTCCTGTTCCGCGAGACCATCACCACCCAGAACGGCAACTTCGCCGACGTCATCCTCGGGACCTTCACCGGAGTCCCGGACTGGAACCGGGTGGACCGGGCCCAGGCCATCGCGTTCGAGCTGATGAAGGCAGTCCCGGCAGGCCAGCGCGCACCGGTGCTGACCCTGATGGGGTGGCTGGAATGGCTCAAAGGCAACGGCACCCAGGCAGGCCGGTACCTCCAGCACGCGGACACGGACGCCCCCGGGTTCCGGCTGGCAGGGCTGCTGCTGGAACTGATCAACCGCGGCTCAGTCGCAGACGTCGCCCGCGACCCGGAAACCTCCTACCAGCGCCACAACAACTAAACGGACAGGGCCGGGATCACTATGAGATCCCGGCCCGGCCCTTTTTGCCGGTGGCGGGGCGGCCTCCCCCGCTTCGCTCCGCCGGCCGCCTGACGCTCGCGCGGGCGCAGCCCGGAAACCCAGCTGGCGTGTAGAAACCACGGCTACAGTGAACCCCAGGAACACTGCACCGACCAGGAAGCGTGAGCATGGGAACCGAATACATCCTGACCGACGATGACAAGCCGGCGGCCGACCCCAGCCTGGCTGAAGACGTCATCGAAATTCGTCTGCTCACCGCCGGCGAACCAACCGGGCCCGCGAACATCGGGTGGGCCCAGGAACACCACAACCTCTGACCACCAGGCAGCGAAACGCTGCCCACCCAGATTTCCTTTGCAGAGGGAAACGGCGAAAGGCCGGCACTTCGGTGCCGGCCTTTCCTCATGCCCGGGTTTGTGCCAACACCCGGCGCCACAACAGCAACGCCGCCAGGGCATTGAGGACTGTAATGAAGACATCGCCCGCAGGCGGCCGGGCGATCACGAGATCGAGGACCACCAGCGCCAGCGCCCCCGCTGCGGCGACCGTGAACACCACAGCGAGGAACAGCAGAACTTTGCGGGGCAGCATGGGCCCGCTATTGCCGGCCGGACAGGCCGGCAGTTCGCGCGGAAAGGATTGCTTTGGACCCGAAGACAACACCGGCAAGAAGGAGAACGACGGCGGACCCGATCAGGTACCAAACGCCGTCGGAAGCCAGTGCGGTGTAGACGCCGATGAGAGAGAAAATAACTGCCCCCAGCGACCAAATGAGCGTTGCTCTCATGGTGTTATTCATGCGCCCAGCCTAGGCCAAAGATCAGAACGGGCGTCCGCTGGCGCGGCCGGCTGTGGGGTCCAGTGCTGTCCGTCGCAGGGCTCCGGCCCGCCCTTGCCCTGTCTTGTCTACGACGTCTTTTGGTTGCTGTCCTTCGGATTCTAGGCGTCCGCTCCACCCCGTCTAGCCCCTCCTTCGTCGGGGCCTGCGGTGCAGGAAATGTCCCTCCGGCGCTCCTGCGTCGCTGATTTCCTTGAGGGAATTTCCTGCACCTTGCCCTGCGGGTAGACAGGGCTCCGTCGGCCGCCGAGCAAGCGAGCTTGCCAGCAACCAAAAAACGGTAATACTGGAAACGCTCTTGGGCCGGTGTGACTCCCCAAAAAACTGACGTGCCTTCGGGCGCTGTCTTGCTGTTGATCTGTCCGCCGGTTCAAGGTGCACCAAAGGGGTGTTGAGCCATGCGGACATGACTTCATAGGAGCCTGATTCGACCAGTCCCATTACCGTTCTGTCTGCCCACCTGGCCCGCACCCCATTCCGTCAGCATTGAACACTCGACTCAGGGGCACCTTTCCATCTTGGCAAACGAAACAACCAAAGTCATCGCAGGTGTCGACACCCATGCCGACACGCACCATGTGGCTGTCATCAACGAATATGGCAAGCCCATTGCGGACAGGGAATTCCTGGCCGTGGGTTCCGGGTATCGGAAGATCGTGGAGTTCATCACCAGCTACGGCCCTGTCGCCGCCGTAGGGGTCGAAGGGACAGGTTCTTATGGCGCAGAAATCGCCAGGACCCTGCGCGGTGAAGGTCTGTGTGTGCTGGAGGTGAACCGCCCGAACCGGGCCGCGCGCCGGCTTAAGGGCAAATCCGATCCGTTGGACGCCTACCAGGCCGCTCAATCGGTACTCGACGGCCGGGCCAAATCGATCCCGAAGGCCAAGGATGGTCCCGTGGAATGCCTGCGTATCCTGCGTGCCGGGCGCACATCGGCAGTGAAGGCCCGTACCGCAGCCATTAATCAGATCAAGGGCCTTCTCGTGTCGGCCCCGAATAACCTCCGGGCGAAATACCGAGGGATGGGAGGGGCAGCGATGATCACGGCCCTCCAGCGCTCCAGACCTTCGGGCCATATTGCTGACCCTGAGTACGTATGCCTGCTGACGTTAAAGGCACTGGCCGCACGCTGCCAGTCCCTGGCGGCAGAAATAGCTGCCGCGGACGCCGCGCTCCGGGAAATCCTTGATACCTACGCGCCGATGCTCTGTGACCTTCCAGGTGTGGGAACGGAAGTAGCCAGCCAGCTCCTGGTCACCGTTGGGGACAACCCGGACCGTCTTGGGAACGAGGCCCAGTTCGCCGCCCTCGTCGGGGTCGCGCCCATACCCGCCTCCTCGGGCAAAACGACCCGTCACCGGCTCAGCAGAGGCGGTGACCGCAATGCCAACCGTGCCCTGCATCAGGTGGTACTGGTCCGCATGGGCTCGTGCCAGCGGACTAAGGACTACGTGTCCAAGCGCCGCGGAGGGCAAGAGCAAACGAGAAACAATGCGGTGTCTCAAACGCTACGCAGCCCGGGAACTCTACCGCCAGATCACCAACCCTCAGCCAGCACCAAACAACGCCGACCTGCGCCAGATGCGCACCAAGCTCGGTTTCACTATTACGACCGCAGCCCGCGAGCTCGGTCATTGGCCTTCCAAAATTTCCAGTCTGGAACGAGGCCTTGTCCGTAACGATGCACTTGCCACGAGTTACCGCGAATGGCTGGCCAAGGAAACAGCCAAAATTCCGGTTTGAGGCAGATTGGACCGGGCGAGTGCGAAGAGTCCGGAAAGCTACTCGTCCCGGGAGGGCGGGCGGGTGTTCTATCGGGAGCTGCGGCCTTGCGCGGCGGAGGTGATGAGGTCGCTCTTGGGCAGCGCAACGCTCGTACGCAAGGCTTCGGTCCAAGTCGCGGTGTCGGTGACGGCGGCCCAGTTCGAGTGCAGCAGCGCCATGAGGGTCTCGTGGACCAGGCGTGCAGGCGCGGTGCCGGCGTCGTTAGCGAGGTCGATTGCTCCGGTCGCGTCTGAGAGGACTTCGACGGCGAAGCCGAAGGGCTCGGCGGCCGCGGCGGAGGCGATCACACAGTTGTTTGTCATGTAGCCAACGAGGGTGATCGTGTCGATGCCTTCTTCCCGCAGCCAGGCTTCAAGTTCGGTGCCGGCGAAGATGCTGGAAAACTGCTTGCTGATGCGCTTGGTTGCGGCGTTCTCGTGGGCGGCTACTTCGGGGTGGTTCTGCCAGGTCGCCGATCCGGACGCGAAGACCGGGGCTTCTGCCGGGAGTTCGTGCTGGACGAGCACGACAGGCGTTCCGGTTTGCTGGGCAGTGTTGATCGCGGTCTGGATGCTGGCGATTGATTCATCCCGGGCCGGGTATTGAATCGGGAGGAGTCCGTCGAAGTATTCCTGTTGGGCGTCGATGACGATCAGGGCTCGGTGCGGTGCGGTCATGGGGTTCTCCTTCAAGGGGTGGTTGTGAACGTGTGCGAAGTTGGTATGGGTGCTACTGCAGGGCGGGCGAAAGCGGTGACTCCAGGTGGGGCAGTGCGTAGTGATCGGCGATCAGGGTAATCCCGCGCTGGTCGAGGGTTGCCGAGTGGCCGCCGACGACGAGCATCACCTCGTCGGCGCCCGTGCGCTTATGCAGGGCTTCGAGACGGTCGGCGACAGTAGTGGCGGTGCCGAGGAAGCTGCGGCTTGTGTAGGCGTCGAGGATCTGCCGTTCCTGCGTCGTGGCTTGGTAGGCCTCGACCTCGTCCGGAGGCAGGAGCAGGTAGCCCTCGTTTTTGAACATGCGCAGCATCGCCATCGCCGACGTTGCCGCCTGCCGTTTCGCCTCGGCAGGGTCGTCGCTGATCGCCACGGGCACGCTGACGAGGGTGTGTGGCTCGGCGAGCACCTCGGAGGGCTGGAAGCTCTCACGGTAGAGACGCATGGCCGTGTCGATGTCAGCGTCGCCGAACTGCAACGCGAACGCATACGGTCGGCCGAGCTGCCCGGCCAGCTGCGCTGAGTACGGCGAGGAGCCCAGCACCCACGCCTCCGGAGCGGTCGAGGGCGCAGGCACCCGGTTTTCCATTGCTTGCCAGGGGCCGGGCACCGCGTGGACGTGCCGGTATGGGTGTCCGGGAGGGAACTCGTCGCCCAGGAACCCGAGCAACTCGAGCACCTGCTGTGGGAATCCATCGTTGGCATCCGCGCCCCGCCGCAAAGCCGCAGCAGTCGCCCCATCAGTGCCCGGGGCGCGTCCTAGCCCGAGATCGATCCGGCCAGGGGCCAAAGCCTCCAGCATCCCGAACTGCTCGGCGATCAGCAACGGGGAGTGGTTAGGCAGCATTACCCCTCCGGTGCCAAGGCGGATGCGCGTCGTCTCACTGATGAGGCGGGCGATCATCAGCTGTGGTGAAGACACCGAGGTTGCTCCCATCGCATGATGCTCAGACATCCAGAACCGGTGATAACCCCACCGGTCCGCCGTCCGCGCCAGCGAGATAGTACCCGCGAGCCCCTCCTCAGCGGTCGTTCCGACACCGGTGCCGCCCGCGGAGAGCACGGACAGCGTGAACGGGGCCGTGCCGGATGGTCTTCCGAACTGCATACAAACTCCTCATGGAAACATGTGCTTTTTGCCGTGATTGGAGCGTATCAGTTACCTCACGGTTAAATGAAACTGATACCATGAGAACCATGTTGGACACACTGCTAACTGCCGCACCAGGTGCCGAGGAGCATCCCTGCCTCGCGCTGGTCAACAGCGCGAGCGAACTGCCCGCAGGCAAACGCTACGACGAATTGAGCAGCCCTGAGGCTGCGGCGGCGTGGCTACTAGCACGCGATCTCATTGCACGGGAGTCCGTGCTGCACGAACACTGCCGGGGCAGGCTCGCAGCGCTCCGCGCAGATCTTCGCGACCTCTTGACCGCGCACACCACCGGAGACCTCCCCACAATAGAGGCAGTGCAGGCTGTTAACCGTGCGCTGACCCGCGCCCCCGGCGCGCTGCTGTTAAGGTTCGACCCGACGGTGGGCTTCACCCGTAGCGCCGACCATCCCGTGACACAGGTCGTCGAGCACGTCATGGCAGTCATCGCCGAAGATGCCGCCTCACTACTGAGCGGCGACCAGGCATCACTTCTAGCGTCCTGCGAAGCGGACTCGTGCCAGCGATTCTTCCTCCGCACCCACGCGCGACGGCAATGGTGCTCAACCCGTTGCGGCGACCGAGTCCGCGCGGCACGCGCCTACTCACGCAAACGTGAGGTACACAGCGTGTGAATCCATATGCACGCCGCGGTAGTCATCATGTCGTGGGGCATGAGCCGGACACACTGGAGCACCCCAAACAAGCGCACCGCGGAGGGCAAGAGCAAACGGGACACGATACGCTGCCTCAAACGCTACGCAGCTCGGGAGAACTACCGCCAGATCATCAACCCCCAGCCAGCCCCCAACAACACTGACCTGCGCCCAATGGCACCAAACTCGGCGTCACCATCACCACCTCGCAGCCCGTGGACTTGGTCCGTGGCCCTCCAAGATTTCCCTCCTGGAACGAGGACTCCTCCGCGATGACACACGCCCTTCCGCCAATGGTTGACCGAGCGAGCAGCTAAACCAGGAGGGTCAACACCAAATCGGGATTTGACGACTATAGGAGCATCAACTGTGAGTCTTGCAGTGGCTGGTCTGGGACTAGCTGGCAGTGTTGATGCCGGTCGTTCTGCCTGGCGCGTGACTCGAAAAAACAATTGCCCCCTTGAGGGTGCATTTCCCCCGACTTGTCCGCGCTGGGTGGAGCGGCCGGCGTTGACCTGTCCCACGACGGTGGCTTGATTAGAAGCTTGCCCAGCCCCTTTGGGGTTGTGGCTCATCACAGTATTGCCTCGAAGTGACTCCTCCCAGGTCCAGTGCCGGTCGTGATGCGACCAGTCTTGCCCGTTCGAAGGGAAGGAGGGTGGCCGCGTTGACTATCGTTGCGCAGACCCGCCCATTCGTCATCGGCGTGGACTGCCACGCCCGCACCCACACCAACGCCATCATCGAGGCCAGCACCACGCGACAGATTGCGTGCGAGCAGTTCCCGACCAGCTCGGCAGGGATTTCCCGCGCACTTGCCTGGGTAGGCCGACGGGCAGACGGCGATATGGCCTTTCTATGGGCCGTTGAGGGTATCGGCTCTTACGGGGCACGTCTGGCCAGGGCTGTAACCGACGCCGGCTATGACGTCGCCGAAGCACCACGAATGAACGCCCGCGGGCGCCGAGGAATCGGCAAATCCGACCCGCTGGACGCCGCCGCCATCGGAACCGCAGTCCTGGCCATAGAGGAGTCCCAGCTTCGAGCCCCGCGCCGGGATGAAGGAACCCGTGCCGGACTCAGAATCCTGAGCGCAGCCCGGGATCAGTTGACCCGGGACCGAACAATGAACATCGATGCACTCATCGCCCTCCTCCGGTCACATGATCTGGGAATCGACGCTCGTAAACCTCTGGTTCCAGCCCAGATCGCCACGATTACCAGATGGCGGGAACGACAGGAGCAGATCGAACTATCGATCGCGCGCGGGGAAGCAGTTCGGTTGGCGCGCCGCGTTCTCGAAGTGACCACCCAGCTGGCTGCGAACCACAAGCGCATGACAGAGCTGATCCAGCAAAGCCCCGCGGCGCCGCTGTTGGAGATGGTCGGCGCCGGGGCTGTCACAGTCGATGCTGTCCTGACAGCCTGGTCGCATCCAGGAAGGGTTCGCAGCGAAGCCGCCTTCGCCTCACTGGCAGGGGTGAGTCCCTTGCCAGCCTCAAGCGGTAACACTGTCCGTCACCGGCTCAACAGGGGCGGTGATAGACGCCTCAACCGAGCCTTGCACACCATCACCATGACCCGGATGGTCCATGACCCCGGAACGCGGGACTACGTCACCAAACGCACCCAAGAAGGCCGCAGCTACCGCGAAATCCGCAGATCCCTCAAGCGCTACATCGCCCGAACCCTCTACCGCCAACTCAACTCCCTTTACGCCTCTACGGATCCAGCCCGCCCACGTGTTGCAGGGGCAGAGCCCAGCCAACTCGTCGCAGCATATCGCGATAGCGCGCCACGCCTAGGCCTCATCGCTGCCCCAGCGTGCTAGCGCGATGATCGCCTCGCGCAAGGCGAGCCCGCGATCGGTCAGCGCATAGGCCCGGGCGTTGTGCCGGAAGGGGAGACGGGACAGTACCCCCGCCGCTTCGAGCTCGCGCAGGCGGTTCGCGAGCATGTTAGTCGGCACTCCAAGGTCGCGCTGCAGATCGCCGTAGCGCTGTGGCCCGTCGAGCAGCCGCTCCACGATGAGCAGGGCCCACCGTGCTCCAACGATGTCGAGGGCCGCGGCGAGGTTGCTCACGCGGTCGGATCGGTGTCCGGTTTCATCCAAAACGGCGAGTAGTGGTAGCCGTCGGGGTCGTCGAATTGGCGCTGGTACATGAAGGGGTAATCGTCGGTGTCACCGATCCGCCCGCCAGCGGCGCGGGCGCGTTCGGTGATCTCGTCGACCGCCTCTCGGCTGCCGAGGTCGAATGAAACCGTGACCTTCGAGGGGGTGTCGGGTCCGCCGACCAGCTCCTCGGCGCCGCCGACGCTCGCGTACATTTCGCGGCTGCCGAGCATGACGTACTGCTCGGGCGCGATCGCGAAGCATGACACGTTGTGATCGGACATCTTGGCGTTGAGGGTCCAGCCGAGGGCGGTATAGAAGGCGGTCGCGCTCTCGACCGGGCAGGTGATGAAAAGGCTCATGCGGCTCATACTTGCAAAATGCAAGTATGACGTCAAGATCTCGGCCGCACTGTCCGTTTCGAGGCCGCCCGCACTTGGTGCGATTTCATGCTGGACACTCTGCGCGATCCGGCGGCCCCTGGCGGCCAAACATACACCGCCCAGGGCTAGAGGCGTAACGGTAACTGCAAAGAAGCCCGGCGCCCTGCGACACGCCAAGGGATTCACGACACGCCCCGCGACTTTTCGTGGCTAAGTACTCCACAGGCTGTGGATAGTGGGTCGATTAGCTGCGCAATTCCGGCTATTTCGGGTGCCGCCGCCTAGGACTACGTGTGCACTAAATGACAACCTTGTAATACATCATCTTGGGGTCCTCGTCGGGCTCTTGCACTACATGTAGTATCTGGTATGTCCAATCGACATAGAAAAAACCTCAGGGCACAAGCGCTGAGTTACGCAGGTACCGACTGAGGCATTTTTCTCTGGCAAGAGGATACGAGTCTACAACGCGAGCGGCGGAGCGAAGCAAGTGGCCTCGCCGCCCGTCCAGTTGGTGCCACCTTATAAGCAAGGAGGCTCAAAAGTGGCTAATTTGAAACCGGGGCGGGACGCCCCGTTGTCCGGCCAGTACGAGATCGTCGGCCCGCGAGGCGGACGCACTGGCGACGAACGAACTGCGATACGGGGACGCACGCTGCCCCCCACGCCGAAGTCGGGACAGGGCTACGTGCCGGTGGATCCGACCCGCAACGGCGCAGGAAGGGACAACAAGCGGTGACGGGCGGGGAAGTTGCGGTCGCCGCACTGGTCGGAGAAGTCGTCAAGCATGCAGGTGAGCAGATGGCGGAAGATAAAAAGTCTGTGAACGAGGAACTGCTGTCGGCAGCGAAGGATTCGCCCTACATGGCGGATGGGGCATCGAACTACGCAAAGCGCATAGCGATCAAGCAAGCCATCCTCACAAAGATGTACTTGCCCATTGCCCGGCTTTTCGGGGTGGCCAATCAGTACTTCGAGGATGATTTTGGCCGGGACATGGCCGAGAAGCTGAAAGACGTTCCCGACGAACACGTTGTCTCGCCCAAGCCATCAGTGGCGGCCCCCGCCATGCAGCAATTGGGCTTCAGCCTAGACGAACCTGATCTGAAAGAGATGTATCTTTCCTTGTTGGCGACCGCCTCGGATGATCGCAAGAAAGATACTGCCCACCCGTCGTTTGTCGAGGTAATCAAGCAACTGAGTTCTGCCGAACTTGGCCTATTGAACGACATCTTGAATGGGGGGATTCCTTCGCCAATCTCAACCATAAAGCGAGTGACCGAGGGGCAGGAAGGAGCGGTCCTGCTGCAGAAACACATTCTGCCCCTCGTCAATGTCAGCACACAGGAGCCGGTCGAGAACTCTCAGCTTGGCACCTTCATCGACAACTGGATTCGCCTGGGGCTCGTAGAGGTCAACTATGGCGACTACCTCACCCGCGAAGGCGCCTACGACTGGATGGCTGGACGGCCCGAAGTTGCACGACACCAGAGCGCGTTCGGTCCGCACGGCGGTCACACTATCGACTTCGACAAAGGGTTTATCAGGCCCACGGATTTCGGAGAATCTTTCGCCAAGGCAGTTGGCATCAAGGCCTAAAGTCTGCGAAAAGGCCTCCAGGTGGTTGCGTTCTGCGCCAGGTGAATGAAGAGGCCACGGTTCACGCGAGGAACGATGCGCGGACTATTGGGTCGGGCGGCCGTCGATAGCGACGCCGCCCGACCCAGAATCCAGCCAGGATATCTGGAACTACTAATTGTCAGCGGAACGAGCGGGTGAGCGCCTAGGACGTCCGTCCCCGCCGAACGGGCGACGACGTCGGCCCGTTGGACCGCCGGGACCGCGCCCAGGATCGCTCGGAACGCTACCTTCACCAGGGCGCGCTCCGCGCCGTGCTCGGCGTGATCGTCCGCCCAGGTGATAGCCAGGGCAAGGGCATCAGCGGGCGTAGCCGGGACCGGTGCCAAGGCCAGCGGCGGTAGATCGCCGCTACGGTCGCGCGGCGTTATGGTCCGGCCAGCGGGCCGCCGTGCCGCCAGCGCGCCACGCCTCACTTTGAGTACCTGGCGCGGGCCGCCTCACGGCCGCGCTGATCCCCGACAGCATCCACAGCGCCAACTCCGCAGGATGTCACCGGCTCCTGAAAGAAGGCGCGTCGGTGCTGGTGTCCGATACGGCCGAACTGGCCGAACTCCTCGCAGACTAGTCCCTTCAGGTGGCCGTCCCGTTGCCGGGGCGGTCACCGCGGGCGGTCCGCCGTCGTGGCCGGCTTGCGCGGTGGGTCGGCAGCGGCGGACCGCCATTCGCAAACTCGGTGCCGGCGACCGGGGGCGCGCGGCCGCCGAAGTCTGATCGAAGGTTCGCAGGGCTCATCAGGAAAGGGCGTCCGCTGGCGCGGCCGGCTGTTAAGTCCAGGGCGCACCGTCGCAGAGCTCCGGACCCCCTGGCCCTGTTCTGTCTACGACGTTTTAGCTGCTGTCCTGACGGATTGTACGTGTCCGCTCCGGCCCGTCTAGCCCCTCCTTCGTCGGAGCCTGCGGTCCGGGAATTTCCCTGCGGCGCTCCTTCGTCGCTGATTTCCTCCGGGAATTTCCCGCCCCTTGCCCTTAAGGGGTAGACAGGCCTCCGTCGGCCACAGCTCCGCAAGCTTCGCCAGCAGCCAAAACAACGGGGGAGAAGGGGAGCTGGCCGGTCACCATGAGCCGCCCCGCCACCGGCAAAACAATTGGTCCGCGCCCGCACCCGTTTCCACCGCTTGACAGACATAGAAGCGTCGGGGGAGTGGGGACGCTGGCCGGTCACCTGAGCCGCCCCGGCCGCCGGATCCTCAGCAAAGGACTTTGAACCATGAATGACGCAATCCGTATTTCCAGCCCCGCCGATATCCTCGGCTTCATCCCGCACGCGCTCGGGTTCGTCCCGCGTGAGTCCTTCGTGTTCCTGACCCTGCGGGAGAACGCTCTCGGCGCCACGCTCCGCGTCGACGCCCCCACGGTCGGGGCCCCGACCGGATTCGCCGCATCCATGGTGGACTACCTCGCGGTCGACACGCAGGCCACCGCGGTGCTGCTGGCCGTCTACACCGCCGAAGCCCCGGCCGCCGGGGCACCGCGGCCGTTCCACGACCACGTAGAAGCCGTGATTGACGCGCTCGAGGGCGCGGGAACCCCGCTGAAAGATGCGTGGCTGGTCACCCCGGACCACTGGCAGAACCTGCTGTGCGACAACGACGCCGGATGCTGCCCGCCCGAACCACTGGAATCCATCACCGACGGGCACCTGAACGCGGAAATGGTCTTCCGGGGCAGCAGTTACCAAGACCAGCCCGGCACCACCTACCCGCCGTTCACCGGCCGGGCGGACACCGCGGAGCGCATCCGTCAGGCGCTGCCCGGAGTGCTCGCCGGAGAGCTGCACACCGGGCGGGAACTATGGGCCGAGGCCCTGACCCGGGGCGGCCGGACAGACCCGAAGACGACGGTAGAGCTGCTGGCATGCTTCCAACGCCCGGACCTGCGCGACGTGCTGTTCTGCAACGTGATCGATCCGGACCGGCCCGACGCCGAGGGAAGCGGGGACCTGCTGACGGGTACGGGCATCACCCCGGACTGGGACCGGGTAGACCGGGCGCAGGAAACGGCCCGGGCCCTGATCGGCGCCGCGCCCGAAGGCTACCGTGCGCCCCTGCTGACCCTGATCGGTTGGCTGGCGTACCTCAAAGGCCAGTCCTCAGTGGCCGCGGATCACTTCACCGCCGCCGTTACCGACACACCCGGCTACCGGCTCGCTGAACTCATGGAACAGCTGGTGAACCGGGGCACCATCGCCCCAGTCGCGCAGGACCAGAACACCGCCCACAAGCGGAACCGCTAAACCACGCAGGGGCCGGACCGGCAACGGTTCCGGCCCCCCGGGTGCGGCGGCGGCCTCCCCCGCTGGCGCTCCTCCGGCCGCCGGTCAACGCTGCCGCGGGCGCAGCACCACACCAGGGGCGAGAACCTTCCGCCGGGCTACAGTCAGAGGACAACGGACACCACTCACGCCAGGGAGCAGCACCATGAGCCAGGACTTCATCCTCACGGACGACGACGACGCACCCGCCGGCGCTACCCACACCCAGGACGTGCTGGAACTGTCCCTGCTCACCATGGGACGCGGGAGTTCCGTCGTGGACATGTCCTGGGAAAAATCCCCGCTGAACCAATAACTCCCGCAGCGACCACGCTGCAACACAAGTTTCCTTTTTGCTGAGGGAAAACCGAGGCCGACCCCTACGGGGGCCGGCCTCACCCCGTTAAGCACGGCTCTTTAAGGTTTCCGGGGAAATAGGTTCGTGTTGTAGCTAGCGGAGGACTCGTGGTCCTGCTGGGGTGAGTCTTACTACGCATCCAACCTGAACAGGAACCACGAGGCTTGTTAGAGCCTACTGGGGCTGGCCATGATGCTGCCAGCATGATCTTCAACCTGCCCGATTACCGGCACCGGCACCGTCGCGCTCCGGGCGGCGCACGCCACGTCACGGTGGAGTCCACTTTCCCGCCGGGCTGTCCGAGCTGTGGGGTCATCGCTTCGCGGGTGAAGGAACGCCGGTGCCAGCGGCTGCCGGACATCCCGGTTGCCGGCGCGGTGGTGCTCCTCTGGGACAAGCGGCGCTGGTTCTGTGACGAATACTTGTGTGAGCGGAAATCGTTCTGTGAGGCGACGCCGTAGGTCCCGAGCCGGGCACGGTCGACACGGCGGTTGCGTGAGACCGAACTGGATGCGGTCATCGACTCAGGCCGGGCCGTGTCCGAGACCGCCATGGCGTCGGGATCTCGTGGTGCTGGTCCAGCAGGCCATTGGCGACGCCGCTCTCCGTCTGCCCGGTGTGGATCCGCTGATAATCCCACTGGCAGCCTTCAGCCCGCATGGCAGGTCAAGGCAACTCCGCACCCTGCTGAACATCGAGCACCGCGGCCAGTGACCCGCCGGGATCATGGTCCGGTGAACATTACCGGTACTCCTTCCACCACGTGGCCCCCACGCGATGGAAGGAGTACTTCAGGTGGGGCTCAACCACACCAACACCGGCGCTGACCAGCGCAAAACGTGGGCCCGGACCCCGGCGCCAACCCGCACCATACATGGACCCCTCAAGAACGAATACTCATCCGGTGCCTTGGCCCGATCCGGCAAGGATCCCGAGCTTGCAGCGGATGGTCTTCACTACCGGGGCGCGAACCAGGCCCAGGACCCTGCCCCGGGGCAGCCTAATCGATCCGGGGGGCCCTTCGGCGCGCGCTTCCCCGGCCAGGGCCCGAACCGCGTACTCGCTGAGCATGATTTCCAGATCGTATAACCCTTGGGGCAGGACCCCGAAAATCTTCTTCGCACAGGAGTGCAGACCCCTGCTCTGAAGTGCCGGGAAAGCCAGCAACAATCCGGCCAGGGGCACCCGAGCGGCCGGGGCCAAGACCGGGGCGGCGCAATCGAGCCGCCCTGCCCGGGCGGTTGTTCCGTCCCGCCCTTGCCGGTGCGGGCCGTCAGGGCCCTGCTGAAGCGGGAGGCCGACATCCCACGGCAGCACCGATGCTCCGTAAGGACTGGACGGCCTTACGGCGCCGGTGGATCTCGGCCGTGACCGTTTCCGTCAGGATCTTTGAGCCCTTTGGGCCCGGGCTTGTCTCCGGCGAGCCCGGTCACTCCGGCTTCGCCGAACTGCCTGCGCCACCGCCATAGAGGGTTCAACACCGATCGCGGCGGAAATATCGTTCATAGTGCCGGACTTCTGGTCCGCCAGCTGCGCTGCCGTGAGCCGGCGCATCGCGGTGTCACCGGCGCCCCAGGCGTCCGGAAGACGACCCTTCCGGTTTCCTGTCGGGTGGCTTGCGTGGCCTTGTTCCTATCTGCGCACCAAGCGTTCGAGGACGTCCGCGGCAATTGGGAGGCAGGACTCGTCGATGTCGAATTCCGGGTGGTGGTGCGGCAACGTATTTCCTCCACCGACCAGGACGAAGGCCGCCCGACCGCCATTTTGCTGCACTTTCTGACCCCAGAGGGAGAAGTCGTCACTGGAAGTGAGTAGGTGCCGACTCCGTCTGTCCTGGACGCCGAGAGCTTGGGCGGCTGCTACGACTTCATCCACGATCTCATCATCCGGGCAGAACGATGTGGCGGATCCGACAACAAAAACGGTGGCCGAGACCTCATGCATCTCGGCAGCGGATTCAACAATTCGCCTCGTCCGTCGTACCAGTTCGTCGTTGACATCCCCGTCGTCGGCCCGGACTTCCATGCTCATTTCCGCACTGCCGGCTATCACATTGGCAGCATCACCGGCGGTCAGTCTGCCGACGTTGATCCTTGTTTCGTGCCCGGCAAAGCGGGATATTGCATGAAGGTTGAGCGTGGCTGTGGCGGCCGCCAGCAAGGCATTTCGTCCATGGGAGGGCGCCGATCCGGCGTGAGCGGACAGGCCTTCAAAACGGATCCTCAACTTGGTTGTGGCAAGCAGGCCATAGGCGCTGCCTGCCACCGATCCCGCAGGCATCGAGTTGCCAAGATGCAGGCCGACGAACCTGTCGATGCCCAATCCCACTCCGGCCGCGATCATCCCAGCCGCTCCACGGCATCCCTCTTCGGCGGGCTGAAATACGATCTTGACGCTGCCGGCGAAATTCCCGTCAGATAACCGCGTCGCCAGCGCCACCCCGACGGCGACGTGGCCGTCATGTGCGCACGCATGCATGTTGCCGTTCACACTCGCGAAACCTTGTTCAAAGGGCCGGTGTCCTGGATCCTGACTTTCTCGAATTGGTAGAGCATCCATGTCGAATCGAAATGCCCAAGCGGGACCGGGACGGTTGCCGTCGATTTCGGCGACGAGGGCTGTTCCGGCCTCGGCGATTCGGGCGGCCTCGCCGGGGTCGATTCCTGCAGCGACTGCAGCATCGACAGCTGCATCGAGCTGGCCCTTGGACGGGTAGTCCGGGACTGACGTGGCGCTCAAGACCCTTTCACCCATGGAGATCCGGCATGGGAGTCGTTCAAGATAACCCAGGATCAAGGCTGCAGTCCGAATTTCAACGAAGGCAGGTTCCGGGTGCCGGTGGATAGATCGCCTGAGACTAATGATCTCCTGTGCACTCTGACATGTTGCGGGCGGCGCGGTCTCGGTTCTGCCGGCCGTTTCACTTACGGTGGCGTCGGTCATTGTTAGCGGCCATTGCATAAAAGCCTCCAGGCGAGTGAAATGTGTGGTCGGTGATGGGGCCCGCCAGATGCGGGTCATAACGCTTTCCCGGGCAGCCAGCGGCCCCCTGGCTGCAGATACGTTGGCTGGCGCCGGGGAAACGGTGGACGTCTCCGGATACCTGGTGCAGGAAGAACGGAGACACCATCGAACGTAGTGTTTGTTGCCTTAGGGAGGCGCGGCGCTAGCAGGGACATTTATCGCTCCATTGGATGCCCAGCGAATTGGAACCGGTACCCGGCGACGGAGTGGGGACGTGTCCTGACCGTTTCTCAGCATCTTGACCAATGTCGCCATCGCCGATTCGCCGACGGCATCGCCGTCTACCTGCAAGGCTGTTATGTCGAGCCCGGCCAGGGGACCAACAGCTAAATCATCGGCACTTGCCATCGTGATGGCGCCGCGGCTGCTTGGGTCAAGCCGCTGAAGTTCGAAGTAGAGACCTAGTGCGATTTCACTGGCGTAAGCGACTACGGCTTTAGTTTCGGAATCGGCGATTTCCCGGGCAATGCTCGCTCCCGAGGCGAACGCCGGCGGAAGTGGTCCGATGACGCTCACTGCGCATCCTTCTCCTGCGGCAGTCTGGATGGCTTTGAGCCGGCGCTGGTCCATCCAGGAGCCTTCCGGCCCGCCGACATAAGTCAGCCGGCGGTGACCCGCTGCCATGAGTCCTGAGACAAGTTCTCCCAGGGATCTGGGGGTGTCAGCTATGACGGACGGGATTCCCTCCACCTGCCGATCGATGGTCACGAGCGGCTTGCGTTGCGCGAGTTGTTTCAGGAAGGCCCCGGGAGCCCGTGGAGACGCCAGGACAAAGCCGTCCACTTGCTCGGCCAGCCACATGAGGCGGCTTTGATCGGCCTCAGTATCCCCGGCCAGGACGGTGATCGTTGCGTGGAGGTCGCCCTCTTCTGCCGCGCGCTGCGCCCCCTTAATAATGGGCGTGAAGAACGTATTTTCCAAGGTTGGGACGACGATGGAGACAATCCCTGTGGACCCCTTAGCCAGTGCTCTGGCCGCCCGGTTTACAGAGAACCCGAGTGCTGAGGCTGCTGCAATGACCCGGTCGCGCGTCTCGGGTGCGAGCAGTTGCGGTTGATTCAAAGCACGGGACGCAGTTGCTTTGGAGACTCCCGCCTTGGCTGCGACATCTGCCAACGTAATCATTTTGCCGGGACCTCCCTCGTAGAGCGTTTGTGATGTATCGTACAGATAATTCAGATGAAACCGGTTGTACACACGGTTTCATCGTACTGATTTTGCTACCGGATGTGGAGACTTTTCGGATGCTTTCCAAGAAATCGACGCTATTCCTGTTAGCGCCAGGACTGATTTTCATCGTTGCGGGGTTTTGCCTGCCTGCGCTGACAATGCTTCTGGCGCCGCCGGGCGTCACTACGGGGCAGGTTTTTGACAGGATGCTGCGACTTCTTCAGGATCCTTATGACTTGGCCATCATCGGGCGCACGGTGGGACTGGGTTTGCTCGTCACGGCGCTATCCTTGCTGCTCGGCTTCCCCATAGCTCTTCTGCTGGCCCGCTCGACGTCGCGCTGGTCCGGCCTACTGCTGGCACTGGCGATCTTCCCGCTGTTGCTAAGCAACGTCGTGCGTACTTATGGCTGGCTCGTGCTGCTAGGCCAGAACGGCGTGATCGGCCAGATCTTCTCGTCCTTCGGGCTGCCTGCACCGCAACTGCTGTACACCGAGACCGCGATCATACTGGGCTTGCTCCAGTTGTTCTTGCCCCTGGCGGTCATCTCCTGCTATTCGGCCGTCGCCCAGGTTGATGCCGGCCTCGATGAAGCCGCGCAGGGTCTGGGTGCTTCGCGCACGCGCGTCCTGTGGACCGTGACCCTCCCGCTCTCCCTCCCCGGAGTGGTCGTCGCCGCGACGCTCGTCTTCGCCGGGTCCATCACGGCATACACCACGCCCTACCTTCTTGGCGGCAGTACCCATCGAACGCTGGCCACGCAGCTGTTCAACTACGCCACCGTCAGCATCGACTGGGCCGCCGCTTCCGCCGTCGCGATAGTCATGACCGTGCTGGTGTTCCTGGTGTCGGCCGTGTCGAGTGCCATCGGTTCTCGAAAGGGGAGCATCTCATGAGCACCCGGACAATCATCTCGATTCTGCCCACAATGAAGGGAAACCCTAACCGCGGTCCTATCATGACGTCACTGGCTGTTCTTGGCTACATCGTCATGATCGTGCCGATCATGTTCGTCGTTGTAGCCGCCTTTTCCGGCGGCGACAGCCTGAAATTTCCCCCCGAAAGCTTCTCTCTGAAGTGGTTTGGCGCAGCCGCTTCCTACAAGCCCTTCATGACGGCGCTTCTCTCCAGCGCAGAACTAGCCGTCCTGGCCACGCTCTTGTCACTGTTGATCGGTGTCCCGGCAGCGATCGGGCTACAGAGGGGAAGATTCCCCGGCAAATCGTGGATCCAGGGCCTTTTCCTCTCCCCGCTGGTCATTCCTGAACTTGTCGTTGGCCTGGCCTTATACCAGCAACTGATAGCCGGCCTCGGTGTCTCGACCTTCCTCACCCTGTTACTGGGGCATACCGCGCTGCTGATCCCCTACGCAGTCCGCGTTACCGGAGCCTCGCTGGCTCTGGCCGATCCTTTTGTAGAGGAAGCCGCCCGCGGCCTGGGCGCAGGACCGGCCAAGGTCTTCATTTCGGTGACCTTGCCGTTGCTGAGGCCGGGGATCGTCTCGGCTGCGCTGCTCAGTTTTGTCACCTCCTTCAACAATGTGCCGCTCTCCCTGCTGCTGCAGGGGCGCACCTTCAACACTTTGCCCGTCTCCATGCTGGACTACGTGCAGAAATCCTACGACCCGATGATCGCCGCTATGTCAACGCTCATTCTGGCCGTAACCATCGTCTTTGCACTGGTAGCCGAACGCACCGTCGGTTTCGCCAAAATCTTCGGAGGTATCAACAAATGAACACTGCAGCCCAACTTCGCGGCGTCAGCCAGATCTTTGGCGATTTCACCGCAGTAGACGGCATCAATCTAGACATCCAAGCAGGCAAGCTGACCACCCTGCTGGGTCCCAGCGGCTGCGGCAAGACCACCACCCTGCGCATGATCGCCGGCTACTCGCGGCCGACGGCAGGAACCATCGAGATCGCCGGCAAGGATGCCACCAAGCTCCCCCCGGAAAAGCGGAACCTCGGCATGGTCTTCCAAAGCTACGCACTCTTCCCGCACATGACAGTCGGCGACAACGTCGGCTACGGCCTGAAGCTGCGCAAGGTGCCCACACAGGAGCGCAAGCAGCGCGTCACCGAGGCCTTGGAGATGGTGGGCCTTGGCCACCTCGCTGACCGTAAGCCAAAGGCACTGTCAGGCGGCCAGCAGCAGCGTGTTGCTCTGGCGCGCGCTATCGCCATTCGACCGGACATCCTGCTCCTCGACGAGCCCCTCTCCAACCTGGATGCCCGCCTACGCATCCAGATGCGCGCCGAGATCCGCCGCATCCAACAGGAGACGGGCCTCACGGTGGTGCTGGTGACACACGACCAGGAAGAGGCATTGGAAATGAGCGACATCATGGTGCTCATGCGCGCCGGCAGGATCATGCAGAAGGGCTCGCCGTTGGAAGTTTTCCAACACCCCGCCAACCGTTTTGTGGCGGAGTTCATGGGATACGAGAACTTCTTTTCCACGACCGCACACGACCACGCCACTGTGCGTCCCGAAAACCTTAAGCTCCTGCCGCGTGGACAGAACCTCAACAGTGGCGCTGACAACTTTCCTGCCGTCATCACCCAGGTGGCATACCGCGGCGTCGACCTCATGGTACGGGCAACCGGCACCGACTCCTCCGGCAAAGACGTGAACCTGCTGGCCGCCATCAGAGGGGACTCTGCGGCACAGCCCGGACTCCGACTCCAGCCTGGTGAGCAGATCACAGCCGGAATCCGGGCCGTTGATCTTGTGCCGCTGGCCGGCTGACGATAATCCTCCTGACAAACTCCCGTACATCCCTCCCCGAAAGTGAACCCATGCAAAAGATCAACCGAATGAAAGGCCTCGCGTTTGGGGCCGCTCTCGTCGCCGCAGCGCTGACCATGACGGCCTGCGGAAGCGGCCAGTCCGGCAGCCCGGGCGGCGAAGAAGAGAAGAAGCTCGTGCTGAGCTCCTTCGCTTTTGGCGTCGACGACCTCAAGAAGTCCGTCATCGAGCCCTTCACCAAAGCCACTGGCATCGAGGTAGAGATCGAGAGCGGCTCCAACGCGGACCGCCTGTCCAAACTGGAGCTGAATAAGAATTCCGGAATCGACGTCATGCTGATTGCGGACTACTACGCAGCACTCGGTCAGGCCAAGGACCTCTTTGCCAAGGTCGACGCCTCCAAGATTCCGAACATGGCCAAGATTTCCCCTTTCGCTTCTGACGAAAAGTTCAACGGCCCGGCATATACGTTCCAGCTCAACGGCATGATGTACCGCACCGACGTCATGGGCGCGGACAAAGCCGCCAAATGGGAAACGCTGGCTGACCCAGCCAATGCACGCAAGGTCGCACTGCCCGACCTCGCCGCGTCATCGGGTCAGCTGACTCTGTCAGGCGTGTCCGCCACCTATGGTTCCGGTCCCTTCGACGTGGACAAAGGCTTTGCCAAACTCGGCGCGCTGGCGCCGTCGACCCTGAAGTTCTACACGGCATCCACTGAGGTCACCAACCTGATCCAGCAGAAGGAAATCGTGCTTGCCCCCGCGCTGGATGGATTTGCATACAATCTTGTCCGCTCCGGCGCCCCCGTTGCATGGACACCCCCAGCAACCGGCAAATACATGACCACTAACCGTGCCATGGTGGTTAAGGGCACACAGCATCCGACCAACGCAGCGAAGTTCATTGACTACCTGCTTTCGTCCGAAGCGCAATCCGCATCGGCCCAGGCTCTCGGCGACAAGCCGGTCAACCCGGCGGCCACCTTTCCCGAACTCCTGACCAAGATTTCCGGCCCGGCCGCCAAGGACCCGGTCGCGGCCGGCTTCACAGCCCTGGACCCGGCGCCGATCGTGGAGAACCGCTCCAAGTGGGTTGAGCGCTACGCCCGGGAGGTGTCGTCCAAATGACGGTTCCAGTCATCATTAGTTGCGACCCCGGGATCGACGACGCCGTGGCGTTGGCTTTGGCCTTCGGCTCGCCCAAGCTGGATGTTCTGGCCGTCGCGGCCACCGCGGGCAATGTTTCCTTGGAGGTGGCTTCCGCGAATGCAACGGCCCTGCTTGACCTGCTAGGAGTATCGCCGGAATTCCCGGTGTACCTGGGTTCCGTCGGCCCGCTGGCTGGCGGCATCCGGGTCCCGGACGAGCCCGTCCACGGCAAGGGCGGGCTCGGCGGCGTCCGGCTTCCCCCGTCCACGCGCAGCGTGGAACCGGGAGCTGTGGA
Source organism: Arthrobacter sp. UYEF3 (assembly GCF_040546245.1). NCBI lineage: Bacteria > Bacillati > Actinomycetota > Actinomycetes > Micrococcales > Micrococcaceae > Arthrobacter > Arthrobacter sp. UYEF3. The sequence goes on along the minus strand of NZ_JBEPNK010000011.1, from coordinate 15,963 downwards.
ACACCTGGCCCGACTCATCCTCTCCCGACCCGGGGAAATTACCGTGCTCGCGCTAGGGCCGCTGACCGACGTCGCCCGTATGTTCACCGACTACCCGGAGACCATTGCGGCGATCCACCGCCTCGTCATCATGGGCGGGGCCGTATTCAGTCAAGGAAACTACACCCTCAGCGCCGAGTTCAACTTCTACGCGGACCCGGAGGCCGCCGCGCAGGTGCTGGAGCAAGGCCAGCGGATCGATCTCGTTCCGGTCGACGTAACCCGGAAGACTGCCGTGAGTCGGGCCATGGCGACAGAGCTCGCCGGGATGCCAGCACCCACGGGCGTCTTCGGGTCCATGCTCGTTAACATGTGCGACAACATGGTCAGCCGCGGCCGTCCGGATGTTGCGGTCATGCATGACGCCCTTGCCGCCGCCGCCGTCATGGACCCCGGACTTATCATCTGGCAAGACGCCACCGCCACGGTGGAACTTGACGGGACACTGACCCGCGGCGCCGTTGTCGCGGACGTCCGTGGCGTCTCCGGACGGCCGGTGAACCTGCGTTACGGGTCGGACGTGCTGGTGGGGCCCTTCCTGGAAATGCTGACTGAACATCTCAGCGGCCTGTGCCAGACCATAGAGAAAGCAACAACTTCATGACCAACAGCCTCGCTTACGGCGACTACTTGGACCAGATGCCGAAGACCGACCTTCATGTCCACCTGACCGGAACCGTGCGGGCCGCAACCTTCGCCGAGCTTGCGGCCCGAGAGGGCCTGCAGCTCCCGGACGATCCATTGACGATTTTCAAGAACATCAACTCCCGCCCCCCGGACCCGGCGCTCTACAGATCCACGCGCATCCCGGTGACCCAGGGACCGTCCGCCGATGAGCCCGAGGTTTCTTACTCGCTCTTTCAGGCCTCCGAATGGGTGCTGAGTTGCCTGCGCTCCTCAGAGGATTTCACTAGAATCGTCTACGAAGCCTTCGAAGACGCACACTCCAGCGCCACCCGACACTTGGAGCTGTTCTTCGATGAGCTGCCACCGAACGCGGCGAATCTGGGATACGCCGGATACGTCGAGGCGATGGCCGAGGGTATCCGCCGCGCCGAGGCCGACTTTGGTATGACGGGTCGACTGATTGCTGGCATAGACCGCAGCAAGTCGGCCCAACACGCCCTCTCACTGGTGCAGACTATGGTGGATAATCCGCACTCTTACGTGGTGGGCATCGGCTTGGACAACCTTGAGACGTCGGGGCCGCCTGAGCGCTTCGAAACTGCTTACAAACTTGCGGGACTTCACGGACTCAAGCGCACCGCACACTCGTCTGAGCACGCGCCGGTGGCGCAGAACACCATCACGTGCCTGGATCTACTTGGTTGCGACAGAATCGATCACGGGTACTTCGTGCTCGAAGACGACGAAGTCCTGGCCCGGCTCCGCGAACAACAAGTGCCTTTCACAGGTGTCTTCACCACCTCACGCCGCTCCTGGCGTCCGTGGCGCCGTGCGTCATTCAAGGCAATGCTCGACGCCGGCCTGAAGATGGTCATCGCCTCCGACGACCCCGGCATGTTCCCCACCACACTCGCAAGCGAGTATAGGATCGCGGCTTTCCAGCTGGGACTGGATCGCGAGACCATGCGCGAAATCTCGCTGAACGGAGTGGACGCCTGCTGGCTACCCGAGCGTGAAAAGGCAGAATTGCGGGCCCGATTCCTCACCGAACTTGATGCCTTGGAAAAAAAGTTCCAGTCCGAGGTCCTATCCGTCGGCAGGGCGTAGTAACCGCCGACGCTTCTGAATGCTTGGGTAATCAAGTTTCAATTTTCCCGCGCGCTCACTCCGATCCGACAATCGATCTCGCAACAGCTGTCCGGCAGTAGACCGCCCGTGTTGGGCCGCCTACTGCCGAACAACGGCAAACCGCCAGTGACCCCGTGCTGTGGCCACCGCCACCGCCCAGGAAGCCCTCGCCACCGGCAAAGGCGTCGCCGAGCTCGTCCTCGAACACGGACTCCTCGCCCACGCTCAACTCCAGGAACCCCTCAGCCCCCAGCGCATGGCCGCCTGAGCAAATAGGCCCCCATCACGGGCTGCAGTACGAGGGGTTTTGTCAGGCACCTCTCTTGTCCCATCCATTTCCCATCCACGCAGCACAGGGCCTGCCGGAACAAGGATTCTCATGAACCAGCCACTCCTGCCACCTCTCACAGTGATCGGCAGCATCAATCTTGACCTGATCGCCTCCACTGACCGACTGCCCGCCGCGGGCGAGACCGTCGGCCGCGGACTGCTACACCGGCAGGCTGGCGGAAAGGGCGCCAACCAGGCAACGGCCGCGGCTCGGCTCGGTGGAGGTGTGCGGCTAATCGGATCGATCGGGAACGACGAAGCCGGCAGACAACTACTCGGTACGCTCGCAGCGTCAGGCGTCAACGTCGCTGACATATTGCTCAGCAGCCAACCGACCGGGACCGCCCTGATTGTCGTTGACCGCTTTGGGGAGAACCAAATTGTCGTCTGCCCCGGCGCCAACTCCCAGCTGTCACTCGAAGGCATAAGTTTCGCCGATGACGAAAGCGTCCTTTGCCAACTGGAGAACGGAGTCGATGTGGTGCTTGAAGCCAGCCGCCAGCACCGGGGCTACTTTGCACTCAATGCCGCCCCAGCCGAATCCCTCCCCGATGAGCTCGTGACACGGTGCGACCTCGTGATCGTCAATGAAACCGAATTCGCACTGCTCCCCGAGCTATCGAACGCACGGCTCGTGGCCGTGACCTACGGCGAAAGAGGCTCTGCCATATACGAATACGGCACGTTGGTCGCTCGCGCAGCCGCTCTCCCCACCCGCGTCGTGAATACCGTCGGGGCCGGCGACGCCTTCTGTTCGGCGCTGGTCCTGGCACTGCGCACAGGACATGACTACCACCGGGCCCTCGCGGCGGCAAACGCGGTAGGCTCCGACGCCGTAAGAGATGCTTCCTCACAGCCGCGGCTCTCCTCACTGGAGCATTACCTCGAGACGACCCGGACCACTCCAGGCAATCGGCGATAACAGTTCCTGAACCGAAAGCACGGGCGTCGGACGTTCACGGGCGCGCGGAGGAGCCCGTGTGGCGCCACCGTTCTAAGGGCGCGGTGATCATCGGAAACTGTCTGGACTGGGGCTTCGACGAACGGCACGCCCTAGGGCCGCTGAATTCCTTGTTACTGGAAAGCCGAACGGCCGAACTGACCGAAGTGCTCGCCAGCTAGACCGATCCGGTGGCTGGCCACTCCGGGCGATCCGCCGCGGGTGGCCGGGGTGGTGGGTGGTTACTGGCAGCGGACCGCCCGTTCCCGCCAACGGGCCGTGAGGAGTTCGTGCTCGCAGGGGCTCGCACCCTCGTCGGGCGTCCGCTGCCGCGGCCGGCGGTCGGGGTCCAGGGAGCGACGTCGCAGAGTTCCGGACCCCTTGGCCCTGTGTGCTTCAGGGCATTTTCTCGCTGTTGTCCTTGCGGCTCTGTGCGGGGGTGGCAGCTGGGTGGGCCTGAAGTTCTGGAACTATTGCGGCGGAAAAAGTCTTAGTAGGAGTAGTACTCCCGCTACTTTTCTTGTTCCGGACGGTAGGAATGATGACGCAGAGTGTGAAAGACCGCGTGTACGCCGCCGCCGAGAAGATCAGTGCGGAGCGGCGTCCGACCGTGTCGACCGTTCGTGCCGCGGCGGGCGTAAGTAATGCCGATGCCATCCGGTACATGAAGGAGTGGGCCGCTACGAGCGCGGGGGGTGGAAGTGATCAGCGCCGCGTCGCGCCGATCCGGTAGCCCCGTTGCCGCCCGGTACACGGAGGGGATCATCACGGGTACGGCGGTGCCGATCCCGGTGAACGCCCCGGCCTTGATGGGGTGAGGTCCCTGGTTCGTCTTCGGCCCTGGTTCCTCTGGCCTTTCATTCCTTTGCCGCCGCAGGTTGCGATGCCCTTTGGGTCTGGCCGAGGGCCATCGCGGCCTGGCCGCGGGGTCATTTGCCTGCGGGCGGGGTGCGTTTGCGGAAGGTGCCGGCGATGGAGAGTCTGCCGGAGTATTGGATGGATCCGTAGCGGAAGAGGTGGACGGCGAGGCGGAGGATGAGGAACCCGACAATGAACAGTTCGGCGATGACGATGGTTGCCTCGAGCGGTGTGAGGGTGCCGAAGCCGTTGCGGAGCAGGGCGGTGACGGGGGCTGAGAGGGGGAAGTACGTGAAGATCTGCACGATGGGGGCGTGCGGGTCGGAGATGATCAGGCTGATCGCGTAGAACGGGACGAAGATCAGGGCCATGAGGGGCCCGAAGATGGTGCCGGCGTCTTTGGCGGTGGGCATGATCGCGCCGATCGCGACGAGGACGCCGGTGAAGACGGTGAAACCGCCCAGGAGCAGGAGCGCCCCGACGAGCATGGTTCCGGGTTCGAAGCTGAGGGTGGACAGGTCCAGGTCGGGGAGGGCGAGTTTGTCTCGGAAGAAGAGGTATCCGATGGCGATGGGGGTGAGGAAGACCAGGATCTGGAGGAGGCCGACCATGAACAGGGCGATGACTTTGCCGATGATCAGGGTGGTGGGGTTCAGGGTGGTGAGGATCATTTCGGTGACCCGGTTTTCTTTCTCTTCCAGGGTGCTGTTGAGCATCTGGCTGGAGAGCAGAATGATCGAGACGTAGAAGATCAGCAGGAACATCAGCGGCGGGATCGCGGCGCCGAAGCCTCCGGATGGTTGGCCGTCTTTGAAGGTTGTGGCTTCGGTTTTGACGGTGCCGCTGGCCGCGGCCGTGAGCTGCGGGGACCCGATCGTGGCCTGGGCTGAGGCGGTGAGGAGTTGTTTGGCGACGGCGTCGTATTTGCCGTTTTCGAAGATCCCCTTGTCCGCCCCGTAGACCTTGACCGGCTGCGTGGCTGGCTTGGCGGGGTAGGCGAAGTACGCGTCGGTGAGGCCTTTTTTCACGTCCTGCAGGGCTTGGGCGGGGTCGGTTACCTTTTTCCCGCCCATCGCCGTTGCGATCTGCGGGGCGATGAGTCCGGAGTCGTCGGTGTAGGTGAAGGCCATGGTCGCGGTCTTTTGGGCATCCGCGCTGGCTGCGGTGGAGGAGTTACTGAGGTAGACGAGGGCGAACACGATGGCCATGACGACGGGGATGGCGAGGGTCGCGATCCAGAAGCTGCGTTTTTTCATGGTGCGGGTGAATTCGAACCCGACGACGGTGCGGAGGTTGTGCTGCGCGAAGGGGCGCTTCGGGGCCGGCGGCGGGGTGGCCGGGCCCGCGGGGGAGGGGAGTTGTGTGCTGGTGCGTTGTGTCATGGGGTTTTATGCCTCCGCCATATTGTGGGTTTCGCCGTAGACCTTGATGAAGATCTCGTCGAGGGATGTCCTGGCGGTGGTAAAGGACCGGACGGCGAGGCCGTGGGTGATGAGTTCGCGCAGGACCGTGGTTTCGTCCGCGCCGGGGCGGGGGGAGAGCTCGGCGTTGCCGCCGGCGTCGGTAACGACGTCGAACAGGGCCGAGGGCGGGAGGGTGCCGGTGTAGGTGAGGCGGTAGAGGGTCCCGCCGAATTGTTCCTGGACGTCGGCGATGGTGCCGTAGGCGCGGGCGGTGCCGTCTTTGAGCAGGATGACCCGGTCGCAGAGGCGTTCGACTTCTTCCATCTGGTGGGTGACCATGACGACGGTCGCGCCGGCGAGCTTTTGTTCGTCGATGATGTCCATCAGCAGGCGCCGGTTGACCGGGTCAAAGCCCTTGGTGGGTTCGTCCAGGATCAGTAGTTCGGGGTCGTTCATGATCGTCACCCCGAGCTGGATTTTCTGCTGCTGCCCGCCGGAGAGCTTATCCATCCGCGTGGTGGCTTTGTCGGCAAGGTCCACGCGTTCCAGGTACTCCCGGGACCAGGTTTTCGCGCGGGCTTTGTCCAGGCCTTTGAGCCGGCCGAAGTAGACCATCACATCCAGGACGGCTTCTTTTTTGTAGAGGCCGCGTTCCTCGGGGAGGTAGCCGAGCCGTGCCCCGTCCGCCGGGGTGAAGGGCTTACCGCCGATGTGGAGGGTCCCGGCGGTGGGCTGGTAGATCCCCAGCAGCGCCCGGAGCGTGGTGGTCTTCCCGGAACCGTTGCTGCCGAGGAACCCGAAGGTTTCCCCGGCCCGGACATCGAAGGACAGGTCCTTGATGACGGTCGTGTCCCCGAAGTCCATCCGGAAGTCTTTGATGTGTACAAGCGGCTCCGCCGCGTCCCCCAACGTCATGACCACCACTCTAACCATGCATGTGTCGAGAGCTGGTGAAGCGCGGCGCAGTACGCGAGGAACGACATGAGGGGCCTATGCGGTGCTTCGCGTCGGCTGCTCACTGGGTTCGCGGGACTTCGCTGCCGGCCCGCTTTTGTTGATCCGGGCGCTCACCGAGGGGCCTGCGGAACCCTTGGGGGCCAACCGATCAGTGAAGGGGTGGATGGTTGTGCGTGAGGTTAGGTTCGGCCGTTGGGAGGTGGGCCCCGGCCATGAGGGCGAAGTAACCTGGTACCCGTTGCAGTTGGCCGGCGGGGTTCATTGGGACGACGTCGATGTTGACCGGTCCGTCAGCGATGACGCGCCAGTCCGTTTCGGAAAAGACACTGCGTCGTTCCCGGGCGCCGAAACGCCCCGGGCGGGGTAGATTTTCCAGGGCCCGCTGCAGCTGACTGGGCACATGGTCACTTGTTGCGCCAAGACCGGCCAGGTAGTCGAGGCTGTTTCCGGGAAAATTGGTTTCTGCTAGAAACACGCGCCCGGTCTTTCCGACTACTGTTTTGAGGTTTGCCGCCAGCGCAGCCTGTTTGCCTGGTTTCAGGACGTGGAACACTCCGCGGACGAAGACGTTCGCGGGTCCCATCTGCTCCAGGAGGAGGTCCCCGGCGTCCGCCTTTGTGGCGTCCAGGACTGTGAAGGAGCAATTTTGGATGTCCCTGGCTTCCCGGGTGGCCCTTGCTACGGCGCCAGCGGAAACGTCGATCCCGAGAACCGTCGGAAACAAGGTGGCAAGCCACCGGGTGTAGGTGCCGTTGCCGCAGCCGATGTCAATGACGGGAAGGGACGGATCAAAGTGCGCGAGAACCAGGTCTGTGTACTGTTTGCGCTCGGCCGGGGAGTCGGAGTCCCAGAGCACGTCTCCGTCATGACCGGTAGTTTGTATGCCGTTCCAGTATCTTTCCCAGGCGGCATGCGGGTTTCGTGGCGCGTGGGAGGTAAGGCGCACAACTGTTGGGACGAGCAGCATCCGGTCCCATAGTTTAGACATAATCACACCTTACAACCGGGGTTCGGAGCCTCTGATTCGGTCGAGAATTGCCGCGGCGGGGGCAGGGCGCCCGAAGTAGTAGCCCTGCCCGTAGAGGCAGCCCATAGCTTGGAGCCGGGCGGCCTGTTCGGCGGTTTCGATGCCCTCGACGATTGCTTCGAGTTCGGCTGCTGAGATTAGCTGGAGGATGGCAGAGACGAATTTCTGTTGCCGGGGGTCGGTTTCGAGGTTCTTGATCAGGGAACGGTCGACTTTGACAGTGTCAGCGGGAAGCGCCCGCAGATAGCTGATGGATGAATAGCCGGTCCCGAAGTCGTCGATATGTAGTCCGACGCCCAGGGCGCGGAGCTTTTCAAGTACCTGTTGTTCCCCCGTCCTGCGGGACATCAGGACGCTCTCGGTGATCTCCAGCACCAAGCGGGCGGGCTCAATATCGTTTTTAGTCAGGGTCTCGTTGACGTCTGCGAGTAGATCGCTGCGAAGGAGTTCGGCTGCCGAGAGATTGATGTGCAAGCGGAACTCCGTTAGCTGGGGGGCCTCTTGTTTCCACCGGCCCAGCTGAGCTATCCCCTCGTTCAGGACCCACCGTCCAAGTTCCAGGATCAGGCCTGTCTCTTCCGCAAGGCCGATAAAGCTGTCCGGCATGATGGTTCCGCGGACGGGGTGGTGCCATCGGAGGAGCGCTTCGATGCCGGTGACTTTGCCGGATGCCAATTCAATGACCGGCTGGTAGTGCAACGCCAGCTGACCGCTGGAAGCTGCCATTCGCAATTCGCCGGTGATTCGGGATCGTTCCTGAACGACGTTGAGCATATCCGGGTGGAAAAGTTGGACCCTGTTCCGGCCCTGGGCCTTGGCCTGGTACATGGCGATATCGGCATCACGGACCAGTTCCTCTGCTGACTGTCCCGGGTCGTGGAGGCAAATTCCGATGCTGCCCGTGGCCCAGACCGTTTCTGCCCCGATCTCCACGCCTTCCTGCAGGGCTTCCCACGAACGGTGTGCAATGAGCATGACTTCGTCATCGCTCGCTCCGGTGATGAGGACTGCGAATTCATCTCCGCCGAGGCGGGCCACAGTGTCCGAGGCCTGGACGACGGAGCGGAGGCGACAGGAAACCTCGACCAGCACGGCATCGCCGGCGCTGTGGCCCAGAGTGTCGTTGATAGCTTTGAAGGAATCCAGGTCCAGAATGAGCACGGCCGGGGCATGTCCGTTGTCTGTGCCGGTCCGGATGGCGTCGTGGATCCGCTCGTTGAGCATGATCCTATTGGCCAGACCGGTTAGGGCGTCCGTTTTGGCCATGCGTTCCAGCTCCACTTGCGTTCGACGCAACGTGGCCGTTCGGACGGCCACGCGTTCCTCAAGATCCGCGTAAATATGCCCGAGCTCCTCTGCCAGGAGGTTAACTCCGGTAATGACCGCGTCAATGGCATCGCCTTGTTCCGAGGGCTCGATGCGTGCGTTCAGCTCTCCGGCGGCCAGCCGGACAATGCCGTCAACCAGCTGTTCCAGGCGCGGGTCCTCAACGCCTTCCCCTGGATTCATGCGTCCCGCACTACCGGTGGGCGCCGTGAAGTGCTCGTCGGGGACTCCGTCCTACCAGATAGATCCCGGCGCCTACCGGACGGCATCGAGCCAGTCCGTTGCCTCGCTGCGGGAGGTGAAGAACCGGGTCGGGCAGGGAGGTATGTGTACGCCGAGAAAAAAGTTCGCCAGTACCCGGTCTACCGGGGACCGCCCCAACAGGGCGATACGGGAGGCATCGCAGGGAATGGACCAGATGCCCCTGGCTTCCCGGCTGACCGAAGCGACAGTAGCCATGTCGACCAGCATCGGGTGGGCCACACCTTGGCATACCTCGTTGACTTTCGCCATTGCGGCCCTGGCGTCCTCAACCTCAATGTTGATCCCGGACAACCACTGCAAGTGGACGAAGCCGTCCTCGCGCAGTTCGACGCTGCCTTTTCCGCCGTCCACGGTCTTCGGTGCTACGACCACGTCGCCTCCTGAATGGGTTGCCGAACCTTTCGGCAACTTCTCAAAGGTACCCGGCGGTTTGCCCCGCCGGGATAAGTCCTTGATGACTGTCGTATCTGAGACGTCCGTCCAAGGTGCTGGAGCAAGCATGAGTTGAGAATTGGTGGCTAAAGGTGCAGGACGCGAAACGGCGGAACACGGTTGGCCGCCCATGCCGCTAGCGGGGTTCGCCGGACTTCGCTTCCAGCCGGCGAACGATCGCTGCGGCGGCCGCTGCGGCAACTGCCCCGATGAGAAAAGCCTGCACGGCACCGATGTAATGCCGGAACAATGTAAAAGGCACGAAACCCGGCAGCGTAGACGGCGAGGACTCGAAAGACCCTGGTCTTAGACCTCATCGACCGAGGCCACAGCACTCTGGTTCCCACCCGCCCGCCTGCCCGTGCTTCAGCCGGGAACCTTGCAACCTATCTTGTTTCCGGGGAGTAGTCCGGCGTCGATTCTGGTGCAGTTGTGCTGCATAGTCACGGCAGAGGGTGATTCCGTTCAGCCGGCTGATTGTTTCATTGTGCTGCGGCGTTCCTGCGCCTGGACTTGCCGTCTTGAACGACGGCTCTGACGACTCCGTAGAGGACGTAGAAGAAGGATTTCCACCCCGTCCCCTGATGCAGGTCCCGCGACGTAGATCGCATGGCCGGTGGCGTGGTTGCGATTCAGGCTTCGCAGTCGATGCAGTAGTTGTGTCCGTTTTTGGTTCGTGCGATTTGGGAGTTGTGGCGGACGAGGAAACAGGAATAGCAGGTGAATTCGTCCGGGGCTTGGGGGATGACGTGGATGATGAGTTCTTCGCCGGAGAGGTCTGCTCCGGGGAGTTCGACGCCGTCGACGGTGTCTGTTTCGTCGAGTTCGAGCCCTACGCTGCGGGCATCGGGGGAGTTGGCCTCTTTGAGGGCGTCGATGGAGGCGTTGCGGGATTCGGCGACGTCGGGTCTCACTTCGTCGTAGTCGGCTGCCATGGGGTGGTTCTCGTTTCTGTTGGTGGGTTGTTCGGTGTGGACCCTACCGGACATTCGGCGCCCGGCTGCCATGGGGCGTGGATGATCCAGAGGTGTGTTGAGCGCGGGTAGAGGGGTTCATCATTGCCGGGTGACGGCGTCGCCCGGCAATGGGGCTCTTTGCGTCGCTGGTGCCATGTCATTGTCTTTGAGGTGACGAAGGCAATAAACGCTGTGGTGGCTCCTGAGGCTCCGCCGGCAAAGCCCGCCCAGGACGAAACCGACTCCACGCAGATCGAGTCCCCGCCCTGAGGAGAAGTAAGGGTCGAACGGCGGCGGCAATATCCGTGCGGCGAGGACGCCGGCGAGCATTGCGTAAAGAATCGATCCGCCAACTCTGTTGAAGAGATGGCGGGTCATCCGATGTGGGCGGGATGACAGTCTGTGGATGAGAACACCGCACAATAAACGCGGCTGCCGGGAGGATGGAGAGCGCCCAAAAGACGAGGAGTTGCGTTGTGGGTCATTGTCTGTCGTCACCGGTTTCCGTTCGAAGGCGAGTCTACGGGCCATCCCCTACGGCGCACGGACCTGCCACGGATTCCAGCCGTCCATGCAGAAGGTGATCGTAGGCCGCGTCGTCGAAAGGACGTACCAGCTTCTCCGGCGCCAGCCCTGGGATTTGTTCTGTACCACGGTCAGGGGAGGCTGTGCAGGATCGCCGGTCCCTGCGGTGAGATACACGCCTGCGGTGAGCCGGCGATGGTGTGCAGCCGGTTGGTTGGGTCCGGTCGTCCACGTGGGTGCGGGAAAAGCCCGGAGGTTTAGCTTTTGCCGTGCCCGGGTGGGCGAGGGGCAAGCTTACTGGGCCCCGGCAGCCTCACTCTGCGAGGCCGCGGAGCCCTCGTCTGTGGGGCGGATGCCTGCATATTTCCGGCGGCGCGTTGCGGTGCTGGATTCGAGTCCGAGTTTCTTGAGTTCTTCGGGGCTCCAGCCGTCTTTGGTGGCGCGGACGTAGGCGCGTTTGTCGTCGCGTTCGGCGGCGGCGAGCTGTTCGCGGAGGTCGGTGATCCGCTGCCTGGTGGTGACCAGGTTCGTGACGGACTCGATACGGGAGTCCAAGAGCGCCCGGGCCTGGTTGCGTGTCTGTTCGATATCAATGGTTGGCATGCACCCACCGTAACCACAGGCCTCGCCTATTTTGGGGCAACGACGCGCAGTGCTGCCCCAATCGGAATCGCCGGAAGAGGCAAAAGCGTTGAAAAGCAATCAAACAGAGACCGACGGAGCGGAGCAAGCTATACATTTACACGGGTGTAAATGGGTGTGTCGCTCACGGCCCTGTGGTTGTTTGCTTGGCACACTGGTCGTGTGGTCCCCGGTTCCGGGGTCGCTGCGCTGGGCTGTTTGCGGGGATTGGGGGAGCGGTGGGCGAATCGAGTGAGGCGCGTTCCCCGATCAGCAGGCGGCGCCGGGCGAACTCTCCGGCGGGGACGAAGAAGCGCAGGGATGTGTGGGTCACCGCGGCGGAGGAAGCGGCTCTGGTTGCCCGGGCTGCCCGGGAGAAGGTGACCGTGCCGAACCTGCTTCTTACCGCGGCCCTTAGTGAGGAGTCCGAGACGCCGACACAGCGGAAGGCGGCGATGGCTGAACTGATGGCGATCCACACCTTGTTGGCGCGGGTGTCGAACAACGTGAACCAGATCGCCCGGCACGCCAACGCCGGGGATGAGTTCCCGCTGGATGCGAAGGCGGCGTTGGCATATGTGCGTGACGTGGCGATGCGGATTGACCGCACGATCGAGGGGCTGATGTAGGGATGATTCCGAACATCACCCGCGGATCCCGCATGACGGGTCTGATCCTGTACCTGGCCTCCACCGACACTGATAAGACGAAGAACGTGCACAGCGATCCGCACCTGGTTGCCGGGGACGCGGCGGTCATGGCGTGGTACGACGACGGGGTTCTGGACCGCGACGACGCGATGGCTATTGCCAGACATTTGGATCAGCCCCGCAAGGGCTTCGGTGTTGAGGTGGTGCAGAAGGATTTCCGCTGGGATCCGGTCCGGAAGGAACGGGTGCCGAACGGTCACAAACAGGCCGATGTGTGGCATTGCTCGCTGAGTCTGCGCGCCGAGGAAGGAGCGCTGACGGATCAGCAGTGGGGTGACATCGCGAACGACTTCGTCGACGGGATGGGCTTCACGGAAGCGAGCGGCAAGGCACAGTGCCGCTGGGCCGCGATCAACCACGGAACATCCGAGAACGGCAACCACCATATCCACCTGGCCGTGTCCCTGGTCCGCGATGACGGCACGAAGGCGTCCACTCACGGCGACTACCAGCGGGCGCAGAAAATCTGCCGCGCCCTGGAGACCAAGTACAGTTTGGAAGAGCTCTCTTCTGTGCACGCGACCCGCGGCTACGAACGTGCCGAGAAGGCCACCGCGATCCGGGATGACCGCGAGATGCACCGTTCCTCGTTGGCCCGGAAGGTGCGCGCCAGCGCCAGCGCGTCGGTGAGTGAAGCGGAGTTCGTCCGCCGGGCACGGGACACCGGACTGCTGGTGCGGCCGCGCTATGCGAAGAACACCACCGACGTCGTCGTGGGTTACTCCGTAGCGGAACGCCCGGCGCGCGGGGAACGGCCCGTCTGGTTCGGCGGCGGAACCCTCGCCTCCGACCTGAAGCTCGGTGCGCTCAGGCAGGAATGGACGGACTCACCGCAGTCCGCGATGGACGCTGCAGCCGAATGGAATGCCGCAGCGAGGAACAAGCGCAAGGTCACAACGACCGGTCCGGAGAACGCCGTTCCCGGTCCCGAGGTGTGGGTCGAGTACACGCGCAACGCCACCGAACTGGCGGAGCGTCTGCGCGCCTTGCCGAAGGACGATCACGCGACCTGGGCGAAGGCCGCCCGTGACGCGTCCGGTGCGTTCGCGGCATGGTCCCACCGCATCGAAGCTGTTCCCGGGCCGCTGGCCGCAACCGCTGCTGAACTGTCCCGGACAGCACAGTTGCGCGCCCCCAGGGCGCACGGGAAACCGGTCCCGCTGCCCTCCATCGCGGGAACCGCGATGCTCTTCATGGCGGCTGCCAGTAAGGACAAAACCGCGGCGCAGACCGCACTGATGGTGCAGCTGATCAACACCGCGTTCGCCGTGTATGAAATGCACGCCCAGGCCGGCCGCACCCGGGAGGCCCAGCGCATCCGCGACGTGGTCACCCAGCAACTCGCACCATTCACTGCCACCATGCCCAAACCCGCCCTGGTCGGCGCCAGTGCGGCCCCGGCGCCGGGTGTCGGTGCAGCGACCACCGCTGCGGACATCGGACGCCGGGGCATGGCCCCGGTCCGCCCAGGTTCCGTGGTGCCCTCCGCAGCCGAAAAGGCCAAGACCCGCCAGCGCACCGGCCCCGAGAACGGGCCGGGCCTGGACCGCTAAAACCTGTACGAGATCAGAACACCTACGAGGGGGAGTACCGACCCATGACCGAAGCAGACGGCATTGACGAAGTAGTGGACGGCAGCCTCAGGCAGTCCCTGATGGCAGCCTCACGGCTTGCCGAGACTATCGCCCGGAGCCGGCAGGAATCCCTGCGCCAACGCGAGCAGCAAGACACCCAAACCGCCCACGAAGCGCGCGTCCGCTCTACCGCCGAACGGACCGCCGTGCAGGGTGCTCTCGCACCGGTCCATAAGGACCAGTGGTGGGACCACGCACAGCCCGATGACATCGCCCGGGTTCACGCCCTCGCCGATGGGTGGAAGGACCACGACCCGGCTGCTTTGGCCGCATCGACGCGGATCCGGACCGAGGTCCAGCGGCGCTATGGGATCGACACCCGGGATGTCGGTGCGGACGCCGAGTACCTGGAATCCGGCATCGAAACGATTAGCGCTGAACAGGCACGCCGTTCCGCTGTCGCAGAGCACCAGAAAGGTATGGCACTCATCGCCGCGGCACAGGCCGAAGAGCTTCGCGCCAAAGCCCGGACGCTTGCCCCGGAAATGGAACGGCACCAGGTCCCCATCGAGCACCTGACTAACCCGGCCCTGTCCGAGGCACTGCAGGGCGTCCACGACGCCAGAACGCCGGCGGCCATAGAAGCCGCCGACACAGCCGTCAAGGAACGCCTGTATTTGATCGGGAAAGACGGTCTGAGCGGTCCCACCATCGACCAGCTGCGGGACGAAACCACAGCGAACTTCAACGGTGCCGAAGCGGACCACTTCAAGGACGCCTCGTTTGTGGAGGCCGCCAAGGAATGGCACGAAGCGAAGCTCCTCGCCGAGGGCGGCTTCCACGGCTCCCAGGATCAGCCGCTGGAACAGCGCTACGAACGCTTCGAAGCGGAACTGTTCGCCCGCATCGAAGGCATGGGACGTGAGCTGGAGAATCGAGTCACCGGCGATGCCAGCAACAGTTTGAAAGACCAGGTCGAAGAAGCGATGACCGGCTCGGCTGCAGAGTACGGGTCTGCTGACCATCACCAGGCGTTCGCCGCATCGCTTGCCGGAACCGCCAGCGAAAACCAAGTGCAGGGCCGACTGGCCGCTGCCCGCAGTGAGGGCACACACCCCAGCACCGCTCTCGCACTTGGCAATGGTCCGGCTAAGCCAAGGAAGTCAACGTCGGCTGCCGCCCTGGATGCGCAGAAATCAAGGAACGGCCCCAGCCGCTGACCCTGCCGGTTCCCAGCACCGGCCGGTCCGGACGCCTCACATCGTTAGGATCGACCGCATGAGCTAGTCCGCATGAGCTAGTCCGCATGAGCTAGTCCGCATGAACGCTCCGGACCTCTGCATCCAGCTCTGCCCGCACCACCGCACGCGCCGGGGAATCCGAAAGCCTCTACGGCTCCAGGGGCAGAACCCGGCCGGGACACTCTTAAAAGCGGGGCCATTCGCAGGACCGGGTCGTTAGCATTCTCGGCCTCCATCAGCTCGCACCATTCCGATTCTGCTGCTTGGACGCGAAGAAAGATGCGGCTTCTCCCAGGAAATCGCATCCATCCGCAACTGCGCGTTTTCCCGCCGTAGACGCTCCAGCTGCCGTTGACAGCTGACCGGTCGATAGCTCGTGATCGACCGGTCTAGTCATCCAAAGGAACACCATTCGTCGCTTCGCTGCCAGTGGGAGGGACCATAAGGGACGTGATTTGTCTGGTGCCTACACGTGGTTTCGGGCGGCCCTCAAATAGTGTCCACCGGGACTCGCCTCGGGAGAATGTCGCGACTGCGTGCATCGAGGTGGCCCCTGCCCGCCAGCGTCCATGTCCCCCGCCTACCGCTAACGGAAGGCATAGTGCTCCCCTCGGCTATGAATTGCGTTTCTTCCTCGTCGTTGAGGGGTGCCCACCATCCGTTGACGGGGCAATGGTCTCCTGTCTGCGGATTCTGCGACCTTCCGTTGTCGGCAAGCCGGGCCTGCTGTAGTCGGTTGCGGTTCTTCACGTTGGTTCCCTTCTCGGCGCTTAATGTGGTTGCGGATTAGATGTTAGGCGGAGACCAGCTGGTGCCAGTCGGCGACGAGAGGCAGCTTGTGCGCCTCGGACACCGAGCGGTGCGCGACCTGGCCGGCAGCGATGTTCAGGCCGGCGGCGAGGGCGGCGTTGCGCTCAAACGCGGCCTGGACGCCGAGGTTGGCCAGTGAAACCGCGTAGCGCAGCGTGACGTTGGTCAGCGCGTACGTGGACGTGTTCGGGACGG
>NZ_JBEPNK010000010.1:0-130531 GCF_040546245.1 Arthrobacter sp. UYEF3 | reverse complement strand
GTGGTCAGTCAACCGTTCAGGACCCTCCGGGGTCACCCATCCGCTTCGCGCCATGCCGAGAGATTAACACAACTGTGCTAAGTAAACGGCATTGGATCTAGGGCAGGATTACTAGCGTAGTCCGGGCCGCCGGGCGGCTGTGGACCGGAACGGGAGACATGGGTTTGAGAGAAGCTAGCACCGGACTGCTCGTGGAGCTGGACCCGGAAAGCAATGTCACGGATCTTTTGCTGGAACAGCACGCCCAGGACCCTGTGCACGCCCTTTACTCCCGCAAGGGCCCGTCCGGCTGGAACGACATTCCGGCCCAGCAATTCCTGGACCAGGTCAAGGCCCTGGCCAAGGGACTCGTCGCCGGCGGCCTCGCACCCGGCGATATGGTCGCCGTCATGTCCGCCACCCGCTACGAATGGACAGTGGTGGACTTCGCCGTTTGGTTCGCCGGCGGCGTCACGGTCCCCATCTACGAAACTTCCTCCGCCAGCCAGGTCGAATGGATCCTGCACGACTCCGGCGCCCGGCGCATCTTCGTCGAGGACCAGGCGAAGGCAGCGCTGGTCCACAGGGTCCTGGACGGCTCCGGCCTGCTGGCGGAGCGGCTGCCCGGCGTCGTCCGGATGGACTACGACGGCGCCGCCCCGAACCTCGCCAGCCTTGCGGCCGCCGGCGGCGGAGTCAGCGACGCCGAGCTGGAACGGTACCGCTCCGCGGCCTCCCTCGCCGACGTGGCCTCCCTTGTCTATACTTCCGGCACCACCGGCCGGCCCAAGGGCTGCGAAATCACGCACGGCAACTTCGCGCTCGTCGCGAAGAACATCATCCTTTTCCTGCCGGAAATCCTGCGCCAGCCCAACACCCGGACGCTCATGTTCCTTCCGCTGGCCCACGTGCTGGCCCGGGCCGTGCAGGTGATCTGCCTCACCGCCGGGACCACGCTGGGCCACACTTCCAATGCCAAGGACCTGCTGGCGGATCTCGGCGCGTTCCAGCCAAGCTTCCTGCTGGTGGTCCCGCGCATCTTTGAAAAGGTCTACGCCGGCGCGGCGCAAAAGGCGGCCGTGGCTGGCAACGGCCGGCTGTTCGCGGCGGCCGCCGCCGTCGCCATAGAGTGCTCGAGAGCCCTCGACGCCGCCGCCCGCGGCGAGGGCACCGGCCCCCGCTGGGTCCTGCGGGCCAAGCACAGCCTCTTCGACAAGGTGCTCTACCCGAAACTGCGGCAGGCCTTCGGCGGCCGGCTGGGCTACACCGTCTCGGGCGCGAGTCCGCTGAACTCGAACGACGCGCACTTCTTCCGCGGAGCCGGCGTTCCCGTCCTCGAAGGCTACGGCCTGACCGAGACGACGGCGCCGTGCACAGCCAACACCCCCACCCGCACCCGGGTGGGGACCGTGGGGATCCCGGTGCCCGGTACCACTATCAGGATCGCCGAGGACGGCGAGATTTTGGTCAAGGGCATCGGCGTCTTCAAGGGCTACCACGCCAACGAGACGGCCAACGCCGAAGCGTTCGTGGACGGGTTCTTCCGCACCGGCGACCTTGGTTCGCTGGACGCCGACGGCTTCTTAACCATTAGCGGGCGGAAAAAGGACCTGCTGGTCACCGCGGGCGGGAAAAACGTAGCCCCCGGACCGCTGGAGGAGAAAATCCGCGAGCACCAGCTGGTGGCGCATGCCGTGGTGGTCGGCGACGGACGGCCGTTCGTGTCGGCCTTGATCAACTTGGACCCGGAAGGCCTGCAGAACTGGTGCACGGCGCACCGCGTCCCAGCCATGGAGGCCGCGGAAGCGGCATCCAACGACCAGGTACGGGCCGCCATCCAGGCCGCCGTAGACGAGGCCAATGCACTGGTATCGAAGGCCGAATCGATCCGCAGCTTCGTGGTGCTGGACGCGGATTTCACGGTCGAGTCCGGGCATCTGACGCCGTCCCTGAAGCTCAAGCGTGCCGCCGTCATGCGTGATTTCGCGGCACAAATCAACCGGATTTACGGCTAGCGCCGCCGCGCTCCCGCCCGGCACAGACAAAAGCGGCCGGCACCTTTCGGTGCCGGCCGCTTTTTCGTGTCCGGGTGTTTACAGGTCCTGTGCCGCGCCGGCGCGGTCCGCGGCCTTGTCATCGCCGTTGACGGCGCCGGGCCCGGCGGGTGCCTCGGGGCCGGCCGGGTCCGCTGCCCCGCCGTTCCGGCGCTTGAAGCGTCGGCCCTTGAGCGCTGCCGGGTCCGACTCGCCGGCGTCGGCGTCCCCGGCAGCAGCGGCTGCGCTCCGGGGCGCCAGCCCGCGTCGTTTCCGCGTCGGCCAGGTGAGGATCAGGGTGAGGATGGCCGCGAGCAGGACCAGGCCGCCGATAGTAATTCCGGCGTCAACCCAGAACTGTCCGGGAAACAACCGGATCAGGGTGTCCTGCAGCGAGAACGTCCAGGTGCCGTTGGCGAAGAAGACGCGGTGGAACTCGGTAAAGAATTGCTCCCAGCCCAGCACCGCGAGCACGCCCAGGCCGATGATGATCACGAGGGTGGCGATGGAACCGGCGAACAGGCCGCGCCGGACGCCGCCTGGGCTGCGGCGGCGCAGGTAAAGGATGGCGACCAGGCTGAGCAGGACCAGCACGGCGCCGGCACCGAAGGCAGACAGGATGACAAGCTTGACGTCGGCCATGTGGCTGACTTCGCCGTCCTTGAACAGCGTCTCACCGCCGCGGCTGACGAGCTCGCCGAGGTAGCGCGGGCCGGACCAGTTGCTCAGATAATCGACCGCGTAAGATCCGTAGGTCATCCGGTCGTCGGTGCTGAAACCGTAGCCGTCGCCCGGGAAACCCGCGCGGTTGTACTCCACCCAGAGGAACAGCGGGCTGGCCACGGCACGCACGGCCAGGACCAGCAGGATGATCGGGTAGCAGACCGCCAGCAGCACCTGCATGACCCGGGGGGCCACCGGCTTGGCGTTGGCGGCATGTTCACGTTCGGCATTGCGCCGTTCCACTTCTTCCCGTGGCGGCCTAAGCTGCAGCGCCGAGGTGGGAAGCGACTCGTTGAGGTGCTCCCCGTCGTCTCCCGCCGTCCCGGCTGAGACCGTCCCGGCTGAGACCGTCCCGGCGGCGGCCATCCGCTCGGCGCGGCGCCCCTGGCGTTCGCCGGTGCCCGGGATTGCGGCCCGTTCCTCAGCCCCGGCAGCCGTGCGGCTCCGCCCGGCAGCGGGGGTTTCCGCGTCGTGCCTAGCGGCGGCGCCCTCTGGAGCCGTCCCGGCCGGCTTGCCCGCGGCAGCCGGCTTCATCCACTCGAAGGCGGGCTCGTCGGCGTCCTCGGCAGGCTCCACTGTGGGATCCGGCCGGTTCGGAGGGGTGGGACTCGATTCAGTCACTGCAGGTTCGCTTCCGTAGGCTTCCGCGCTGCCGGACGGGGGGTCCGGCAGCGCCACATATCTGACACCGAGCCTACCGTCAGGGCCTCCACCCCGGCGAGGTGCCACCCCGTGGCCGCGCCGATTCAAACAGCAATTTCGGCCGGTCTCAGCGTTTGGCGTACTGGGCCCAGGGGATGTTCCAGTCGCCGAAGCCCTCGAGGGGTTCCACCGGGGGGGCGCCGGAGTTGAGGGTCTGGACCACATCGCCGGTCAACATGTTGTTGAAGAACCATTGGGCGTCCGCCGGGAGCAGGCCAACGCAGCCGTGCGACACGTTGTACCTGCCCACCGCACCCCAGGCGGACTCGAGCGCCTGGTGGACGTAGACGCCCGACGTCGTCAAACGGTTGGCATACTCCACCGTCAGCGGCGGATAGTAGCCCTTGTCGCCCGGCTTGAGACCGATGCTGCCGGCGTTGAACTTGGAGTAGCGCTCCTGTTCCATGATCACCGCATAGCCCGTGGGTGAGAGCCAGTCCTGACTGCCAAGGGTGACCGGGGCCGTCCGGACCAGTTGCCCGTCGACATAGACCTTCATGGATTTCGTGACGTCGTCCACGACGGCGACCCGCTGCGCCCCGACCTTGAAGGAGACTTTGGCGTCCGAGTTGCCGACCATCCTGTTGCCGAAGTTCACGCCGAACAGCCGCAGGCCCACGGTGATCTGGGTGTTGGCGGCCCAGAAGGTCTCCGGCCTGATCCGGACCCGTCGGTCCGAGTACCAGCGCCAGGCGACGGGCTGGCCGGAGGACACCGTCACCGCCACGGCCTTCTCCAGGGCGTCCTTGTCGAGGACCGGTTCGCTGAACACGATCTCGATGGGCTGGCCCGCCCCGACCGTGCTGCCGTTGAGCGGATAGACGGCGGCATCGGCCTCGTTGGCCTTGGCAACGGTCGAGAAGCGTTGGGTCTTCTTCGTCTCCCGGCCGGCCCGGTCAACGATCGTGAAGGCGTACCGGTAGCTGGTGTCGAACTCCAGGGGATCTTCGGCGGTCCAGGCGGAGCCGTCCGCACTCGGCGTCCCGGGAACCGGGTCGCCGCCTGAGTCCGGCCGCAGCACCACGTCCTTGACCACCCCGTTGACTGCCTTGACCGACGGAAGAGCGGCCGGGTTGACTCCCGTGGCCCCGTCGGTGGGCGTCACCCCGAGTTCGACAGCTTTCACGACGGGGGCTACCAGGCCGGTGATGTTGCGCATCGGCGCGGACGACTCGGAGGGCAAGGCGCTGTCCGCCCAGACGGGGGTGGTGGCGGCGCCGATCCCGCCGGAGCCGACGGCGAGGCAGATCCCGGCGACGGCCAGCAGCTTTCCGGTGCCCTTTCCCGGGCCACGGCCACTGCGCCTACTCCGAGCGGTGGTGCGGCCCCCGGAGTGCTGCGCGCTCACGCTCTGGTCCATTGCTTCCCCCGGCTGACTGTCAATTCTGTGCCCCCAATTCACTGACGGTCTTCAGCGGAAGATACCGCCGGGCAACCGGTGCCCCGCCCTAGTTCGCGTACTGCGCCCAGGGGATATTCCAGTCCCCAAAGCCGTCGTCGAAGTTGGCGAAGTCACCGTCGGTGTTGACCACGTTCACGACGTCACCTGCCGTCATGTTGTCGAAGACCCACTGGGCCCCTGCCGGCCCCAGGCCGATGCAGCCGTGCGACAGGTTGGCCTTGCCAACGAACAGCATGGCGGAGTCCGTGGCCTGGTGGATGAATTCGCCGCTGGGGGTCAGCCGCGTGGCGAAGTTGACGTCCAGCTCGCCGTAGTAGGCGGGATCGCCCGGTTTGAGACCGATGCTGGCGGCAGACATGTGTTCCACCCGGTATTTCTCCATCAGGACCAAGTAGCCGCGCGCGGACGGGAATCTGGCGTCACCCATGGTCGAGGGCCATTCACCGACCTGTTTGTCGTTGATGAAGGCCTTGAAGGTGTGCGCCGTGGCGTCCGCGATAGCGACTTTTTTGTCGCCGATGTGCACGGTGACCTTCTTGTTGAAGTTGCCGATCTGGCCTTTACCAAGGTCGACGCCGAACAGTTTCAGCTCCATCGTGACGGTGCTGTTGGCCGCCCAGAAGTTCTCCGGCCTGTACCGGACCATGGTGTTGCTGAACCAGTGGAAGTCACCGGCCTGCCCGGCGCTGGAACTGATTTTAATGGCCTTCTCGACGGCGTCCCGGTTCAGGACCGGCTCGCTGAAGGTGATCTGCAGCGGCTGCGCCACCCCCACCTTCATCCCGTCCAGCGGGTAGATCGCGGCGTCCGCCTCGTTGGCGGTCGAGACCGTGGTGAACGTCCGGGTGGTGTTGGTCGTGCGCCCGGCGGCGTCCACAACCGCGTAAGTGCAGCTGTAGCGCGTGTTGAATTTCAGCGGCCCGGCCGCGGCCCAGCTGGAACCGTCGGGGCTGAGGGTTCCGTCCACGGAGTCGCCCGACGCGCTCGTCAGGGCCGCCCGCTCAATCCGGCCGTTACCCACCTTCAGCGTCACCGGCGCCGCCGGGTTGACCTGCGTGGCGGCGTCCTCGGGGGCTGCTGTCAGCTGCACCGGGGGCACCACCGGGAAAGCGAGCCCCTGCGTTGCGCGCTCCGGCGAGGCGGCCTCGGAGGCAAAGGACGGGTGGGCCAGCGGTCCGGCCGCGGCGAAGACTCCGCCGCCGGCTGCCAGCGCGCACACCGCTGCCAGCACCGCGACCTTCCGGCCGGCGCTCCAGCTTTTCGGGGCGATCACAATACTCGGGTCCTTCCAGACGTTACCTTCAAAGCATAGGTGAATTTCGGTCGCGGCCGGCCCTCCCGAACGCGACGATACGGTCACAAGGGAGCCCCGGACGGCGCATCCGGGGCTCCTGGCGATAAGGTTACGTGGCGCCTAGTAGCGGTAGTGCTCCGGCTTGTAGGGGCCCGCGACGTCGAGGTCCAGATAAGCGGCCTGTTCCTTGGTCAGTTCGGTGAGCACCACGCCGAGGGCGTCCAGGTGCAGCCGGGCCACCTTTTCATCGAGGATCTTCGGCAGCACGTAGACCTGCTTTTCGTACTCCCGCTCACCCTCCGGCTGGCCCGCCTTGGTGAACAGTTCGATCTGCGCGATGGTCTGGTTGGCGAACGAGTTGCTCATCACAAAGGACGGGTGGCCCGTGGCGTTGCCGAGGTTCAGCAGCCGGCCCTCGGACAGGACGATGATGGAACGGCTGACCTTGCCCGTGGCGGGGTCGGCGTCGAAGACCCACTCGTGCACCTGGGGCTTGATTTCGACCTTCTTGATGCCCGGGATCCGGGCGAGCCCGGCCATGTCGATTTCGTTGTCGAAGTGTCCGATGTTGCCCACGATGGCCTTGTCGCGCATACCGGCCATGTGCCCGGCCATGATGACGTCCTTGTTACCGGTGGTGGTGATGAAGATGTGCCCCTCGGCCAGGACGTTCTCCAGCGTCGCCACCTGGTAGCCGTCCATGGCTGCCTGCAGCGCGCAGATCGGGTCGATTTCGGTTACGATCACACGCGAGCCCTGGCCGCGGAACGCCTCGGCCGCGCCCTTGCCGACGTCGCCGTAGCCGCAGACGACGGCGACCTTGCCGCCCATCAGCACGTCGGTGGCACGGTTGATGCCGTCCGGCAGCGAGTGGCGGATGCCGTATTTGTTGTCGAACTTGCTCTTGGTGACGGAGTCGTTGACATTGATGGCCGGGAACAGCAGTTTTCCCTGCTCGGCGAGCTGGTACAGGCGGTGCACGCCGGTGGTGGTCTCCTCGGTCACGCCGAGCAGGCGCGAACCGATCCGGGTCCACTTCTGCGGGTCCTGCTGCAGCGAGGCACGCAGCACCTCGAGGAAGACACGGCCTTCCTCCGACTCGTCGTCCGCCGTGACCGGCACAGCGCCGAGGGCCTCGAACTCCGCGCCCTTGTGCACCAGCATGGTGGCGTCGCCGCCATCATCGAGGATCATGTTCGGGCCCAGCTCCGGGTTGCCGTCGGCGCCCGGCCAGGTCAGGATCTGCTCGGCGGTCCACCAGTATTCCTCGAGCGACTCGCCCTTCCAGGCGAAGACGGGCACGCCCTGCGGGTCCTCGACCGTACCGTGGCCCACCACGACGGCGGCGGCGGCCTCGTCCTGGGTAGAGAAGATATTGCAGGAAGCCCAGCGGACCTCGGCGCCGAGGGCGGTGAGGGTCTCGATCAGCACGGCCGTCTGGACCGTCATGTGCAGGGAACCGGCGATCCGGGCGCCCTTGAGCGGCTGGCTGGCACCGAACTCCTCGCGCAGGGACATCAGCCCCGGCATCTCGTGCTCCGCGAGACGGATCTGGTGCCGGCCGGCCTCGGCCAGCGAAATGTCGGCAATTTTATAATCGAAAGTCATGGGGATCCTTTGCGGTAACCGGAATGTGGCTGAGGTACTGGAGGTGATTCGGCGCCGTGGCGTCCGCCGATGGGCCGGCAGCTGTTCCGGCTGCCGGACCGCGGACTATTCGGCCGCGTGCCGGGGCGCGGCGGCGGGCCGGCCGCCGTCGTGCTGATCAGAGGAGGCCGAGGTGGCCGCGGCCAGCAGTTCCGGCGGCAGCAGCAGCGGGATGCCGTCCTCAATGACGTAGCGGAGCTTCTGCCCGTTCGCGTCTGGGCTGGCGGCAACCAGTTCATCACCTTCTTGTACCAGGGCCGAGCCCGTCACGGGGCAGCGCAGGACAGACAGCAGTTCGGGACTGATCAGTGGCATGGTGAAGGCTCCCTGGGGGCGGCGCAGCGGGCGCCGGTGGCAAACGGCAATTTCAGTTTCCAGCCTACCGCCAGTTCGAGGCTCAGGAGGGTTCGCGCAGGACGCGCAGGTGCCCCCGGCGGGTTCCCTCGGCGGCAGCCGGGGCTTCGAGCGCCGGATGCGCAGCCCGCTGCCCTTGGGCGGATCCTGTCGCTGCGGGGCGGGCGGCAGCTTCGCGGACCGCATGTGCGAGGGCCAGCAGGTCGTCGGGGCCGGGGCCCGCCGGGGTGGCGGGCATGGCGAGCCGCAGGACTTCCCAGCCGCGTGGCACTGTCAGGGAGCCGGCGTGCTGTTCGCAAAGGTCATAGCAATGCGGTTCGGCGTAAGTGGCCAACGGACCCAGCACCGCCGTGGAGTCGGCATAGACGTACGTCAAAGTCGCCACCGCCGAATTGCGGCAGGCGGACCTTGAACATTGACGAATTGCACCCACGACATCAGAGACTACTCCTCCTTGCCCCCGGGCCCGCGCATTGAAACGCTCCCGCAGGCTGGCCGTAGCAGGCGGCGCGGCGCGGCGGGCGCCTTATCGCAGAAATCAGGCGACGGGTTTAGAGTCAAGCTATGCAGTCATCGCACCAAGATCCCGGCTTTACGGTCCGGTTGGCTGACCCCGCCGGCGGCACCTCACAGGGCAGGAACTTCCGGCAGCGGCGCAGGAACCGGCATGGCCGCGGCCTGCGCGGCGAGCTGATGCTCCCCACGCTGCCCGGCTACCGCACCCGTTCCGATCGTTTCGATGACTTCGTCCTGGATTCGGCGCAGCGCCTGCACGACATCTGGGGCAAACCGCTGGACGGCGTCCGCTTTGCCGTGGAAGAAATTCCACCGGGACTCGAACTGCTCGTGGCCGACGGCACGCCGGCACCCATGGGCGAATACACGCCGGCCACGGCGGAGGAGGGTCCTGTGATCACGCTCTACCGGCGGGTCGTGGAGCACGCTTGCAGCAACCGTGACGAACTCCAGGATCTCGTCCACGACGTCGTGGTCGAGCGCACGGCCGAGATGCTCGGCGTCCCACCCGAATCCCTGGACCCGGTATACCGCCGCCGCTATTAAGCCGGCGTCTTTTAGCCGGCGCCCCTAGCCGGCGCCCTTGTTCGGTCCGACGCTGCAGCTAATAACCGATGGTGACCGCGACCTGCTCCTGGCCCGCCGCTCCGGGCGCGACCGGGAGGCTGGAAATATCCGGTTTGCCGTCCTGCTGCAGGACCACCGCGCCGTAGGCCGCGTCCCCGGCCGCCGACACCAGGTATCCCACCAGCGGCGAACCGCCGACGTCACCGGGGATCTGGACAGAGGCTGTGGTTCCGCCAGCGATGTCAGCGGTGGCCGCGGCGCGGACCTTGCCGTCGGCGGTGATCGGTGTGTAGGAGATCGTGGCGCGGCCTTCCGGCGCGCCGAACATCAGGACCCGGGCACCGGTGGCGGGTACCGGCACCACATGCTGGCTGCCGAGTCTCGCCGACGACGGCGCCCAGGCAAAATCCCCGGCCTCGTCGGCTTTCAGGCCCCGGGTGACGCGGGCGGCTGCGGCAAACGACACATCCGAACTGGCAGCGATCGTGTAGTGGCCCGCCGGCACGCCCGCGAGGGAAACTTCCGTGACCGCGCCCGCCTTCGCGGTCACCACGCCGCCGCCAGGCAGTGGTTTCTGGCCGTCGCGCCCAAACAATTTCACTTCCACTACGGCGTCCGCGGCGCCCGGAACGGTGATCTGGAGGGCGGGTTTGGCGTCGGCGAAGCCGGGTTTCGCGATGACGGCGGTCAGCCCGGCCGGGTCCTGGAGGTCCAGGCCCGAAATGACCTGCCGCGAGGCGGGGGCTGTTCCCGGCGAAATAAAGTCCACACCGCCGGGCGTCAGTCCGCGGAGCACGCTCTGCTGGATCACGGCCGAGACCGGTCCGCCCGTGCTGCGCACCCGCACACTCAACTGCTCCTGGCCAGGCGCCAGGCCGGCAAGAATGATGGCCCGGGTGCTGCCGGGGGCCACCAGCAGGCCGCGGCTCCCCGGTGCCTGGATGGTTCCCTTGGCGCCGAAGAGATCCAGGCTGACGGTGGCCGGGGTACCCGAGGCGTTGCTGAGGTTAAGGACCGCGGTCCGGCCGACGGCGGTGTTCGCCCCGACCAGCCACAAATCGTTGGCCGGACGCTGGCAGGCAGCGGCAGCCGTGCCGCGAAGGTCCCCGTCCGTGGCGGTGTAGCTCATCACGGCCCCGGCGGAGGGCTGGCGGTTTCCCAGCGCATCGGCGCTGAGCACACTTGCAGCGTCGACGGCGCGCTGCGGCACCACGCCGGCCCGCACCGCGGGGGCGGAGACGGCCGGGGCGGGTCCAGTCGCCGTCGGCGCGGCCTTGGCAAGTTCCACCAGCGGGCCGCCGCTGAGCGCGGCGAGCCGGCTTCCGGGCAACACACCCGCGCTGGAACTGAGCACGACGGCGCTGACTGCGGTCTTGGCGGTCGAGGACTCCGGGCTGAACTGGGGGTCCGTGCCGACCGGCGTGCCCTCAAGCAGCCGCGCCGGTCCCGGGCAGATGCCCACGCTGCCGCCGGCCGGCACCGCGGCCAGGGCTGCCGCGAGCGGCCGGCCGCCGGGGACCTGCGGGGAGAGTGCGTCGGCTGCCACCAGTCCGCCGCCGGCCGCAACCAGCGCGACGGCGGAAAGGATGCCGCCCACAGTTCCCCTGACGCCCTTCAGCCGGGCCGGTGCCTGGCCAGCGGATGCAGCGCCTCGCGCGTTGCCCCCGCGCCCGCTCCTGTCCCGCTTGTCCTGCTCGTCCGGGACCGGGCGCACCGGGGTGGGGCGGGGCTTTTCGGGAGGAGTTAGTGCCCCGTTGTTGTCATGCATGCTGGTGTTCCTTACGCAGCGAGCCTTCGTCCCTGGACAGCCCGGTGTTCGGGCGCCGGGCAGGCATCGGGATTGCCAGGAGGACGGTCAGGACGATCACGACAGCCTGCGTGATACCGCTCCAGAGCGCCCACGGGTTTTCGTAACGGATGCTCAGCTGGCCACCCTGCGCCGGCAGGGTGAACGCCTGCGCCCAGTCCGAGGAGGAGGCGGCGGTCAGGCGCCGGCCGTCGAGCCAGGCGCTCCAGCCTGGATCCGCCCGGTCGGTGAGGACCACCAGCCGGCCTTCCGGCCCGGCCGGTACAACCGCGTCGGCCGCGACGACACCCGCCGGCAGCAGCCCCACGGTCGCGCCGGCCCCGTCGACGATCCGCACACGGTGCGCGACGTCGGCGGCCTCGAGCACCGGCTGGTTCAGCGGACTGATCCGCCACAGCCAGCCGACATCGGTCTGGCCGACCGCCACGAGCCCCGGGACTGCATCCATCCGGCTGGCCGTCAACTGGGCCGCATTGTCCGTGGCCTCGAGCACCACGAAGCCGACGCCGAGCTGCTCGAGCTGCCCGCGGGGGTCCACGCCCTGGCCGGCAACGATCGTGGCAACCACACCGCGCAGCGATGCGGCGGCGGCGTCGTCCTCGCGGATCGTCTCCTTCCCTGGCGCGCCCGCTACCGGGCGGGCGGACGCGACGGCGGACAGGGCGTCCAGCCGGGTGCCCGCGCCGCGCTCAAGGGAGGCGGCGAAGGTTCCGTTTTCCCGGGCGGAGATGACCAGCGTCCGGGCCTGTTCCGGGCCCTCGCCCCGGTCAATCGCAGTCGCGGGGAGCGTGCGGGCGCTACTGGCCTGGACCAGCCGCCGGCTGCCCAGTGCGCCATCACCGGCAGTTGCCGCGGCGGCCGGGGAGGAAGCCGGCTGCGCTACATTTTGCGCTGCCCACACGGCGATTCCGGCCAGCGGGCCTGCGAACAGCAGGACCGTTGCGGTGACCGCGGTGCCGCGAACCAGAATCCTGCGGGCCCGGGACTTGCGGTCCGGCACGGCCGCGTCGGCCGCGTCCAGCAGGGCCTCGGCGCCGATCAGGGCCGCTCCCAGCAACGCGAACGCCGCGGCGGACACGGCCGGGCCGGTGAACGGGGTGACCATGACCTCGGCACCGGCGCCCGTGACGACGTGCCCGGCCAGCCAGCCGCCGGCCAGCATCAGGATCCCTGCGGCCCAAAGGCTGCGGGCCAGCCACGGCCGCCGGCTGCTTACCTTCCGGCCCGGGAGGAAGAGTGCGCCCAAGGCCAGCAGCAGGACGGGCAGGCCCAGCAGGAGGGCCAGCAGAAGCGCCCACGGCACGGCAGCCGGCCCGAAGACGGAGAGTCCGGCGAGGCCGGCTCCGGCTTCGAAGCGCAGCGGCTGGCCCAGCGCCTGCTGCCAGAGCGGGGCCGCGTCGAAGCCCAGCGGGAGGCCCGGATCCGCCAGCAGGGCCCGTGGCCGGTCCAGGACGGAGAGGGCAAACGGGAAGAACAGGGCAAGACCGGGCAGCAGCGACCACCAGAGGGTGCGGCCCCGGCGTCGCAGTACCACGCCGAACAGCGAGATCACAGCGACGGCGGGCGGCAGCAGCGAGGGGGCCGCCGCGGTGACGACCGCCAGGGCCAGTCCGGCCGCAGCCGCCGCGGTCCAGGACGGGGCGCCGTTGATGCCGGGCTTGGCCGGAGGCTTTTCGGTGAACAGCCGCTCCCCCGGGGCCGGGACGGCGTAGCGGCCGCGGCCGGGGACGGATCCGGTGGCGCGCAGCAGGGCCAGGACCAGCAGCGGCAGCATCAAATGCACAATGAGCGATCCGAGGCGGCCCTGATTGAGGGCGACTTGCAGGGCCGGCGCGGCGGCCCAGACCAGCGCGGCCGCGAGCCGGAGCCGGCGCCGCCGGGTCAGGGCACCGGCCGCGAACCAAGCCCCCAGTGCGGACAACGGCATCGCCAGGACCAGCAGCCAGGCCACGGCGCCGCTGGCATTGCCGGCACCAAAAACGCCGAGCAGCCAAAGCACGTAGCCGAAGGGGTCGCCGTGTCCCGGGAGGCCGGCGCCCAGCGCAATCCACCAGCTGGAGGCATGGTTCCAGATATCGCCCAGCCCGGCCGAGACCGGGAGCAGGGCCCCGCCGGCGACGGCGTCGGCGCGGAACACATTTAGCAGGCCGATGAGCGAGGCTGCCGCGGTCACCAGCAGCGCCAGCAAAGCCCCGTTACCCACCCAACCGCGCTCGGTGGTGCTCAGGGCGGCGAAATCGTCGGTGGAATCCCCGCTCGGCTGTTCGGCCAGCGCGTCATGGGCGGAGCGCGAGTCGCCTGAGTCATCCGATCCGAGCGCTTCCATCAGCGAGCGGCGATGCGCCCAGACCTCGCGCCGGGGCGTCTGCAGCCCCTTGATCACGGAGCGCCGGATGCGCCGGGTGCGGGCCGCATTACGGCGGCCACGGAGCACGGCGAGGGGCCGTCCCAGCGCACCAAGGGTCGCCAGCAGCTGCGAAAATCCGTGGCCCGGGTCCTTGACGGCGATGCTCAGGACAAGTTTGAAGAGGCTGCCGAGGAGTGCGCCGGCGGCGTGCAGCGGGACCTTCCAGGCGGAGGCGTGCTTGAGCCGCAGGTGGACCTGGGCCTTGCGGGCCGCGGTCGCGTTCCCCTGCGCGTGCGGCCGGTGCGAGACGTGGAACATCGTGGCGCTGGGGACCACCACCACGCGGTGGCCGGCGAGCCGGTTGCGCCAGCAGAAGTCGACGTCGTCCCCGCTGCCGGGAAGTGCAGGGTCGAAGCCGCCGAGGTCTTCCCAGACGTCGCGGCGGACCAGCATGCCCGCAGAGTTGACCGCGAAGGTGTCGCTGCGGCCGTCGTACTGACCCTGGTCGAGCTCGTCGGCTTCGATCAGGGTCAAGCGCTCGGCCCAGCGGCTGGTGGAGAGGCCGACGTCGATCAGGTGCCGCCCGGCGTGCCAGTCCAGCTGCTTGCAGCCAGCCACGGTGACCGAGGGCGCCCGTTCGACGGCGTGCAACAGTTCGGCGAGGGCTTCCGGGGCCGGCGCGGCGTCGTCGTGCAGCAGCCAGATCCATTCGGAAGCCGTAGCTCCGGCATCCCCGCGCCGGGGCGCGAGTGCCTGCAGGCCGGCCTGGACGGCTCCGCCCATGCCGGCCTTGGTTTGCTCGAAGACGGCGACGTTGGACGTGCCGAACGCCTGCGCAAGCAGGGCCGCCGAGTGGTCGTGGGAGCCGGTGTCGACCCCGATCACCGCATCCGCCGGCCTGGTTTGCGCCGCTACTGCCGCCAGGGTCCTGGGGAGATAGTCACCGCCGTCGTGGGCTACCACGACGGCGGTGACACGTACTTCTTGAAGAATTAGACTGCCCGCTTCCTAAGCCGGCGGCGCTCCCGCTCGGAGAGGCCGCCCCAGATGCCGAAGCGCTCGTCGTTGGACAAGGCATATTCCAGGCACTGTGAGCGCACGTTGCACGCCCCGCACACCTTCTTGGCGTCGCGGGTGGAGCCTCCCTTTTCCGGGAAAAACGCCTCCGGGTCGGTCTGCGCGCACAGCGCATCCGTCTGCCATCCCAGCTCGCCTTCATCGTCGAAGGGCTGCCGGACGGGCAAGCCGATCCACACCGGCTGGTCGGTGGTTCCGGGGTGCAATGTCTGGAGTTCCATTGGCGGATCCAGCGGATCATGATCCGACTCCGGGTTCCCCGCCAGCAACGCTTCATGGGCGGCGAGGAACGCCGTAGCCTGGTCCTGCAGCGAATCCTGGGTGTGTTCCTGATACCGCTCGGCGGCGTCCGGATCGGCCGGGTCCAGGTACCAGTCACTGGGCACGCCGCGTGAACGGTACTTTGCCGTAGCCTGGCCGGCGACGACTTCATCTTCATGGATACGCTCTGCAAGCCCCATTGGCGTTCCCTCTCTGATTTGCAGCCTTTGCCTGACCCTCGGACACTCGGTTGTGTGCCGGCTGATGCGCATTGGCTTTCGATACCTAATTACACGTGTGTAAGTATCCGGGAGTCAAGCCGCAGCGGGGATAATAATCATGTTCGACGCAAATATCGGTCCACGCCACGCCCGGAATTTTCCGGAAGTTCCCTGCGGCACCGGCAAAACCATCAGTGCACTGAGCACTTTCCACAATTTTTGTTGACTTTTAGGGGAATTTGCGGTGGACGTCCCCCACCGCAAAAGCAAACGCCGGGCTGTCCTATGACGTAGATCACCGCCCCGGGGGCCGTGGCAAGATGAAACCATGAACATCCCGGCAATCGAACTGATGACAGCCCTGCGTTCCGGCCAGTCCACCTCCCCGCGGTTGACCTGGTACGGACCGGACGCGGAGCGCGTGGAACTTTCCGGCCGGGTGCTGGACAACTGGGTGGCCAAGACCAGCAATCTGTTGCAGGACGAGTTGGACGCTGAACCGGGAACACGGCTGCGCCTGGACCTGCCGGCGCACTGGAAGTCGGTGATCCTTGCGCTGGGGGCATGGCAGCTCGGCATGGAGGTGGTGCTCGACGCCGCCGACGCCGATCTGCTCGCCACCGCAGAGCCAGGGCCGGCAGCCGCCGAAGAGGCTTTCGACGCCGTCATCGCCGTCGCGCTGCCGGCCTTGGCCATGCGCTGGCAGGGCGCATTGTCCTCGGGCGTCGTGGACTACGCCGCCGAGGTGCGCTCCCACGGGGACGTTTTCATGCCGCACGTGGAACCCGAGGCCGTGCGCCGCGCCGTCCGCGGCCCCGGCGGCGCCGTGCACACCCATGGAGAGCTGTTGGACGGCTTCGCCGCGGCCCACGAAGACGGACTACGGCTGCTGGTTCACGCCGGCGACGGCCTGGCAGCGGCGTTGGCGGAGTCCCTGGGTGCGTGGAAGAGCGACGGGTCAGTGGTACTGGTGCACCCGGACGTCTCGGTAACGGAGCGGCTGCTCAGCGACGAACGCGTCCACGGGCTCTAAAGACCGCAGAAGACCGGCTCCGGCCGGTCTCCTGCGGATTCGGTACGGTCTGTCGGGGCCGTCTCGGTGCGGTCTAGGACTTAGGGTCGGGAAGATCCGGATCCGCCACATTTTGCTCCGGGACCTTGACGCCCGCCCTGTGGTTCGACGGCCGGTCGATGATCTCGTGGTCACGCGCGAACTCCGGCTCGTCGTCGAGTTCTTTGTTGAAGACCAGGAAGCGGTAGGCGAAGAACCGCACCACGGTGGCGACCAGGATGCCGACAATGCCGGCGGAGAAAAGGAGGTTTTTGTCCGTGATGCCCATGCCGTACTTGGCGAGGGCGGTGAGGCCGGTGGAGATGCCGATACCAATGCCGTTGATAAGTACGAACATCGCGAATTCGCGCAGCACGTTGGCCTGGCGGCGGTGGCGGAAGGTCCAGAAGCGGTTCGCGATCCAGGAGAAGATCGTGGCGACTGTGGCTCCGACGAAACGGGCCTTCGCTTCGCTGTCAGACATTGCGCCGTGCATCAAGTAGTAGGTCAGTCCGTTGTCGATGACGAAGGCGACGCCGCCGACGGCGCCGAACTTCGCCACCTCGCGCCAAAAAAGCGAGGCGAGGCCGCGCAGACGGTCCGCAAGTGTGTTAATCATGACCCTCCGTGGCCTTTTGAATCTCACGGCCAGATAGCCGACTGCCCATTTTAGCGCCGTTTCCCGGGCGGACGCCTCCGGACGGCGCAAATCGGGAGCGCATATCCCGGCAATCCGCACCAAAAATCGCACCTAAAAAGCTTCTGTTTCGGGGAGCCGGGCGCGCGGCGGCCGGTTCCTGTGAGGTTTTCGGTAGGCTGGTAGACGTGACTTTTCCTGTAATCGGGGTGGTTGGCGGCGGCCAGCTCGCCCGCATGATGGCCCCGGCCGCCACCGCCCTCGGCTTCGAGCTCCGTGTCCTGGCCGAGGCTGACGACGTCTCCGCCGTCGCAGCCGTGGCCACAGCCCCCGTCGGCGACTACACCGACCTTGACCAGCTGCTGGAGTTCTCCCGCGGACTGGACGTGCTCACCTTTGACCACGAACATGTACCCACCGGGCACCTGCGAGCCCTGATCGAGGCCGGCGTCAACGTCCACCCGGGCCCCGACGCGCTGGTCAATGCCCAGGACAAGCTGGTGATGCGTGCTGCGATCGACCGCCTGGAGCTTCCCAACCCGCGCTGGGCCGCGGTGGCCGACGTCGACGCCCTGGTCGCTTTCGGCGACGAAACCGGCTGGCCCGTGGTCCTGAAGACGCCCCGCGGCGGCTACGACGGCAAGGGGGTGCGGATCGTTGCCTCCGCCGCGGACGCCGCGGACGCCGCGGACTGGTTCGAGTCCATGTCCCCGCTGCTGGCCGAGGCCAAGGTGGAGTTCAGCCGTGAGCTTTCGGCCATGGTCGGCCGCACGCCCGACGGAGAAACCCGGGCCTGGCCCGTGGTGCATACCATCCAGGTCGACGGCGTCTGCGACGAAGTCATCGCCCCCGCCCTGAACATCCCGCTGGAGGTCGCCGCCGCAGCCGAGGACGCCGCGGTCCGGATCGCGAACGAGCTTGGCGTCACGGGTGTCATGGCCGTGGAGATGTTCGAGACCCCCGGCGTCGGCGTCGGCTTCCTGATCAACGAACTCGCCATGCGCCCCCATAACACCGGCCACTGGACGCAGGACGGTTCGGTCACGAGCCAGTTCGAACAGCACCTGCGCGCCATCCTGAACCTGCCGCTGGGCGCCACCGAATTGCTCGGACCCGTCGTGGTCATGAAAAACTTCCTCGGCGGCGCGAACCAAAACCTGTTCTCCGCCTACCCGGCGGCCCTCGCCAGCGAACCGGCCGCCAAGGTCCACTGCTACGGCAAGGCCGTGCGGCCTGGCCGCAAGATCGGCCACGTCAACCTCGTCGGGGCCGCTGCCGCCGACGTCGATTCGGTCCGGCAGCGCGCCGGCGCCGTCGCCAACATCATCCGGGACGGGCGGGCCCCGGCCGGTACCGCCGCGGAAACCTCCGAGGAGAGCGCGTGAACGCCAGCACCGACGCCCGAGATTCCGCCGCCCGGGGTGCCGGCAACAGGCCCGCCCCGATTGTGGGGCTCGTGATGGGATCGGATTCTGATTGGCCCGTGATGGAGGCGGCCGCGGAGGCGCTGGCCGAGTTCGGCATCCCCTTCGAGGTCGACGTCGTCTCCGCCCACCGTATGCCGATCGAAATGATCCGCTACGGGCAGACCGCCCATGAACGCGGGCTGCGGGTGATCATCGCCGGCGCCGGCGGCGCCGCGCACCTGCCGGGCATGCTCGCCTCGGTAACCCCGCTGCCGGTGATCGGTGTACCCGTGCCGCTGAAAACCCTGGACGGGATGGACTCGCTTCTGTCGATCGTGCAGATGCCGGCCGGCGTCCCGGTCGCCACGGTCTCCATCGCCGGTGCCCGCAATGCCGGGCTGCTCGCGGTGCGGATCCTGGCCTCGGGCACCGATGCCCTGGCAGACCGGCTCCGGACCGCTCTGCTGGAGTTCGCGCAGGAGCTCAACGACGCCGCCACCAGGAAGGGCGCGAACCTGCGCAGCAAGGTGGCCGACGTGTTCTCGGATGAAAACAGCGCCACGCGGAGCGGCCGGTAAGGATTCGGGACATGAGCAATGGTTTGGCCGCTGCGGCGGAAAAGACGCGGCGACGGGGGGTCCTGACGGATCCCGTCCGCTACCCCTCCGGGTCGGCCCCGCGGGTCCTGTCCAAGCGCGCCTTCCTGCTGATCCTGCTGACGCTGCTGGTCCCCGGCAGCGCCCAAGTGGTGGCGGGCAACCGCAGGCTGGGACGGATCGCACTCCGCGTCACGCTCACGGTCTGGGGCCTGCTCATAGTGGCCCTCGTCGTGCTCGCGGCCTCCCGGCCGGCCGTGATCAACGTCATCACCAACCCGGTCACCTCGCTCCTGCTGGTCATGGTGCTCGCGGCGCTCGCCCTCGGCTGGGCGGCACTGTTCCTCAATACATTGCGCCTGATCCGCCCGGTGCTGCTCGAAACCGGGATGCGCGCCGCCGCCGTCCTGACACTAGTCCTGGCCATGCTGCTTAGCAGCGGCAGCCTGGGCTACGCGGCGTACCTGCTCAACGTCGGCCGGGGCGCGATCGGCACGATCTTCGCCAACGGTCCGGCGATGGAGCCGTCCGCGGGCCGGTACAACTTCCTGATGATGGGTGGCGACGCCGGCGCCGACCGCACCGGCCGCCGGCCGGATAGCCTTTCCGTCATCAGCGTGGACGCCAAGACCGGCCAGTCCGCCATCATTTCGATCCCCCGCAACCTCCAGAACGCCCGGTTCAGCGAGGACTCCCCGATGCGGAAGATTTACCCCGACGGCTACGACTGCGGCGACGAGTGCCTCATCAACGCCATCAATACCGAGGTCACCAACAAGTACAAGGACCTCTACCCCGGGGTGGAAGACCCAGGTGCGCAGGCCACCCTGGAGGCGGTCTCCGGGACCCTCGGAATCAAGGTCCAGGCCTACGTTCTCGTAGACATGGACGGCTTCGCCAAACTCATCGACGCCATGGGCGGCATCAAGATCAAGGCCGGCGGCTGGGTCCCCATCAGCGGCGAGACCATCGACGAGGCCAACGGCATCCACGGCATGCCGCTGGGCTGGATCCCGGCCGGGGATAACACCCTGGACGGCTATCACGCCCTTTGGTACGGTCGCTCCCGCGAATTTGTGGACGATTACGCTCGCATTGCACGCCAGCAGTGCGTCCAGCAGGCCATGCTCAAGCAGTTGGATCCGGCAACGCTGCTCTCGAAGTTCGAGGACATCGTCAAAGCGGGCACCAAAGTGGTCGATTCCAACATTTCCGCCAGCCAGCTGGGCAGTTTCGTGGACCTTGCGCTCAAGTCCAAGGGCCAGCCGGTGAGCCGCCTTACCATCGGGCCTCCGGACTTCGACGCCTCGTTCTCCACCGTTCCAGACTTCGACCGGATCCACCAGACTGTGGACAAGCTCCTGGCGCCCGCTCCCGCCGCGGGGGCAGCCGAGGACTCTCTCCGCCAGCTGACCACGGCGCCCGGCCCGCTCTCCGCCGCGGGCCCCCGGCCGGGCACCGCGCCGGCCGCCCTGCCCGGCACCGCGCCGTCGCCGTCGTCGTCGTGGGACTTCACCCCGGTGACCATAACGCCCGACGGCGAGCTGATCACCGAACAAATGCTCAACGGCTTCAAGCGAATCGGCGACGAGCAGTCCATCCGCAACCTGGTGGCCACCAACGGCCAGTGCGCCCCGCTCTAGCAGCGGATCTCCGGCCACCATTCCAGCAGACTCCAGCCACCATCACTCCCCGAGCAGATAGGGACCCCGTGTACGAACTCGAGAACGTCCTCCGCCCCTACGCCTGGGGGTCAACCACCGCGATCGCCGGGCTGCTCGGCCGTCCGGCGTCCGGCGGCCCGGAGGCCGAACTGTGGATCGGCGCCCACCCGGACTCCCCCTCCACGGCACTTACCTCCACGGACGGGGTCGCTGCCGGCGACGGCGGCAGGCAGGCCCTCGACGCGCTGATCGCCCGTGACCCGGAGCATTACCTGGGCGGTGAGAGCGTGGCCGAGTTCGGTCCGCGGCTGCCCTTCCTGCTCAAGGTCCTGGCCGCCGAGCGTCCGCTGTCGCTGCAGGTGCATCCGACCCAGGACCAGGCGCGGGCCGGGTTCGCCCGCGAGGAGGCCGCCGGCGTCGATCGCGGCGCCGCCACCCGCAACTATAAGGACGACAACCACAAGCCGGAAATGATCTTCGCCCTGACGCGGTTCGAGGCGCTGTGCGGTTTTCGGCCGGCGGCGGAGTCCCGGGCAGTGTTCCGGCACCTTGCCGAGTGCTTTGGGCTCGCGGGCCT
The DNA here is from genome assembly GCF_040546245.1 of Arthrobacter sp. UYEF3. Taxonomy (NCBI): domain Bacteria; kingdom Bacillati; phylum Actinomycetota; class Actinomycetes; order Micrococcales; family Micrococcaceae; genus Arthrobacter; species Arthrobacter sp. UYEF3. Next base: position 109,670 of record NZ_JBEPNK010000010.1, on the reverse strand, counting down.
GGAGCTCCCGCCGTTGATCCCGCGGCTGCTGGAGGACCTGGCGCAGCCGGACGAACCGGCCGCCCTGCACGCTGCCTTCGGGCGTCTCATCGCCGGCGGCGAGAACGTCGCCCAGGCCACGGCCAGCATCATCGCGGCCCTGGTTTCCGGCGCCTCCACGGGCGCGTACACGGCAGAGCTGTCCACGGTCGTCAGCCTCAACGAGGAGTACCCCGGGGACCCGGGTGTGCTGATTTCACTGCTCCTGAACCGGATCTCGCTCGCTCCCGGGGAAGCCGTCTACCTGCCTGCCGGCAACGTGCACGCCTACCTGCGCGGCCTGGGCATCGAGGTGATGGCTTCCTCGGACAACGTGCTCCGCGGCGGGCTGACGCCGAAATTCGTCGATGTGCCGGAGTTGCTGAAGACGATCGGCTTCGAAGCGGCCGGCGTGCCGAGACTCGGCGCCGAGAGCACGATGCTGGGCCAGGAGGTGTTCCGGCCGCCGTTCCGGGAATTCCAGCTGCAACGGGTGCAGCTGTTCCCCGGCGCGGAACCGGTCCCGCTGGCGCAGGCCGGCGCCGCGGTCATCATCGTGGTGTCCGGCGCGGTCATGCTGGACTCCCCCAAGGGCGATCTACGGCTGGAACGCGGCGCTTCCGCGTTCCTGCCGGCCGCCGAAGCTCCGGTCAATGTCCACGCCGTTGCCGGTGCCACCGGACCGGCCCTCGCATTCGCCGTCACCACCGGAATGAAAGCCTGAATCGTGGATTACTTCCTGCAGGGTCGGCACTGGGCCGGCGTGCAACGTGCCCTGGGCCACAACGTCCATGAACAGGCCGGCGACGGCTGGCGTTTCCTTGCCGTTGAGGAGAGCAACCCGGCCGGCAAGCTGCTGTACGTGCCGTACGGGCCGCTGGCCGATTCCCTCGCCGCTTTTGACTCGGCGCTGGAGGCCCTGGTGGCCCTGGCCCGCCGCTGCGGGGCGGTGTTTGTCCGGATTGAGCCGGTCAGTGCCGGCTTCGATAATGCCGGCTTCGACAGCTCCGCCGCCGACACGCTGCTGCGGAGCCGCGGCCTGCGGCCCGCGCCGGCGAACCTGCAGCCCGAGCTGAGCTGGATCGTGGATCTGGACGGCGATTTCAAGGACGTCCTGGCGGGTATGAAGCCGGTGAACCGCAACCTCTACCGCAACATCCACAAGAAGGGAGTGTCTTTCCGGTCCAGCCGGGACCCGGCGGAGATTTCCGTGCTGCTCGAATTCCTGCACCTCACCGCGGCCCGCAACGGGTTCAAACCGCAAAGCGACGAGTACTTAAGCCAGGTGGCGCGCTCACTGATGCCGGCTGGCGCGGCCACACTGTTCATAGCCGAACTGGAGGGCAGCCCGATCGCTGCAGCCCTGGCCTACGACTCCGATGACACCCGTACCTACGCCCATGCGGCGCTGGACGACACGCACCGGAAGCTCAGCGCGGGCATCCCGCTGCTCGTGACGCTGATGGCCGATGCCAGCGAAAAGGGCCTCCAGCACGTGGACCTCTGGGGGGTGGCCCCCGCAGACCAACCGGATCACAAGTGGGCCGGATTTACGGCGTTCAAGAAATCTTTTGGCGGCCGCGGGGTCTCCTACCCCGGGACCTGGGACCTGCCGGTGAACAAGCTTCGCTACGGCGCCTACCAGCTCGCCCGCAAAGCCGCCCAGGCCGGTAAGAAGATTGTCCGGACGCTTAGGGGACGGCTCCGGCGCTAGGCCGGTTGCGCTCCGGCAGAAGCGGCGCGCTTCTGCGCCTCGTAGGCGCTGGCCACCATGTCCTCAACGGAGTGCCGCATCTTCCAGTCCAGGTCGCGGGCAGCCAGGCTGCCGTCGGCGACGATCCGGTCGGGGTCCCCGGGCCGCCGGGGACCGATCTCCGGGTCAAACTCGATACCGGTCACCTTCGCCATGGCCGTCATGATCTGCCGCACCGACAACCCGTCGCCGGAACCGAGGTTGTAGACGCGTTCCAGCGGTCGGCCGGCCGCTAGTGCCTGGGCTGCCGCCACGTGGGAAGCAGCGAGGTCGGCGACGTGGACGTAATCCCGCACGCAGGTGCCGTCGTCGGTGTTGTAGTCAATGCCGTTGATCTTTGGGGTCTTCCCCGACGTCAGGGCCCGGAGCACGATCGGGAAGAGGTTGTGCGGGCTCGTGTCGTAGAGCTCGGGGGATCCGGAGCCGACGACGTTAAAGTAGCGCAGCGAGGTGTGCCGCAGGCCGCGGGCCACGCCCTGGTCGCGGATCAGCCACTCGCCGATGAGTTTGCTCTCGCCGTAGGGGGATTCCGGCTGCGTTAGGGTGCCCTCGGTGACGATATCGACCCGGGGGGTGCCGTAGGTGGCCGCGGAGGACGAGAAGACCAGCTGGTCAACCCCGGCGAGCTCCATCGCCTTCAGCAGTTGAGCGGTGCCGGTCACATTCTGCTCATAAGTGAGCAACGGCTCCTGCACCGAAACACCCGCATATTTGAAGCCGGCGAGGTGGATCACTCCGGTCACACCGTGGTCGCGCATCGTGCGGGCCACTCGTTCGTCGTCGAGAATACTCGCGTGCACAAACGGCACGTCGTCCGGGACGAACTCCCGGTGGCCGCTGGACAGTGAGTCCACCACCACGGACGGTATCGACGCCTCGCGCAACGCGGCGACAACATGGGAACCGATATATCCTGCACCGCCAGTAACAAGCCAAGTCATGGCCCCACCCTATCCAATGCCGGCGGCACAACGGAAAGCGGGTCCCGCAGCGACCTCGACTCGAGGGACATGTCCATTTTTTCCTAACCGGCCCGCAGGGACATGTCCACTCGGCGTGCCCTCTGCTGGACATAACGGCACTATGTCCACTGATTGCGCATTGAACTGGACATGCCCACTCTTCGTGACCGGCCCACAGGGACATGTCCACTCGGCGTGCCCTCTGCTGGACATAACGGCACTATGTCCACTGATTGCGCACCAAACTGGACATGTCCCGGGGCCGGCGGGACAGGCGGGCCTCACAGTCCCCTCCCAGCGAAGTGCGGGGGACTCGTGTCCGTCATGCCAAACCCGTGCTGCTTCCCAAAAAAAGGTCCCGGGGCCGCTGGGCGCGTCCCGGGACCTTCTGAGCAGCGTGGGGCTAGTGCTTGCGGGCGTAGCCCTCCCACTTGCTGGCCTGGTGTTCACCGTCCACGAAGCGGATGGTGCCCGACTTGGAGCGCATCACGATGGACTGGGTGAGGACCTTGTCCTTGGAGTACCGCACACCCTTGAGCAGGTCGCCGTCGGTGATGCCGGTGGCAGCGAAGTAGCAGTTGTCGCTGGAGACGAGGTCGTTGGTGGAGAGCACCCGGTCCAGGTCGTGCCCGGCGTCGATCGCCTTCTGCTTCTCCTCATCGCTGGTGGGCCACAGGCGGCCCTGGATCACGCCGCCGAGGGACTTGATCGCACAGGCCGCAACGATGCCTTCGGGGGTCCCGCCGATGCCCATCAGCGCGTCGACGCCGGTGCCGGCGCGCGCTGCGGCAATGGCACCGGCGACGTCGCCGTCCATGATGAACTTCGTGCGGGCGCCGGCCTCGCGGATCTCCTCGACCAGCGGGCGGTGCCGGTCGCGGTCCAGGATCATCACGTTGAGCTGGTTGACCTTGACGCCCTTGGCCTTGGCGATGAGGTGCAGGTTTTGCTTGACCGGCAGGCGCAGGTCCACCATGTCGGCGGCTTCCGGGCCCGTGACGAGCTTCTCCATGTAGAACACGGCGGAGGGATCGAACATGGAGCCGCGCTCGGCGACGGCCAGGACGGCCAGGGCGTTGTTGATGCCGAGGGCGGCCAGCCGGGTGCCGTCGATCGGGTCGACTGCGACGTCGCACTCGGGGCCGGTGCCGTCGCCGACGTTCTCGCCGTTGAACAGCATCGGGGCTTCGTCCTTCTCGCCTTCACCGATGACCACAACACCATTGAAGTGGACGGTCTGCAGGAAGGAGCGCATGGCGTCGACGGCGGCACCGTCGGCCTTGTTCTTGTCGCCGAAACCAACCCAGTGGCCGCCCGCGATGGCCGCGGCCTCGGTGACGCGGACCAGCTCCAGGGCCAGGTTGCGGTCAGGCTCATCAATTCCGACGGCGAGCGACGGGGAAAGCGTGGAGTACTTCTGGGTCATGGACGCAGGTGACACGTGAACCTCTTCTTCGAGTGGCGATCATTGGACCCGCGGCATCCGGTCTCCGACTGCCGCGCTGATTCGACTGTTACTGATCATAGTCGTGGCGGCCTCGATCGGTCATGGAATGACCACACCGCGAAACGAGCCGCCACGAGACGGCGCCCACCTGCCGAATGTGCGAACGGCACGGAATGGGCGACTATAGAGGGGTGAATGAATTGCAGGATACGCCACCCGGTGCTCCCGGATCGCCGGCCGGCGGAACGGCCCCCGACGCCGGCAGCCCCGCCGGTGAGCAGCCCGTCAAGCCCGTCATCCGCGCCGCAGCGGCCAAGCGGGCCAACGCCTCCGTGATCGGCATGGTCATCGCCTTGCTGGTAAGCATCGCCGCTTTCCTCCCGGTTGTGCTGATGAACCCGGCGCCTAACGGCGACGGTTACCGCCCGAACATCAACGTCAGCGCGATCGCCGCAAACGCCGCCGGTGTGGCAGGATTCACACCGGTGACGCCGGAAACCGGCGACACATTCCGGTCGAATTACGCCCGCTGGGAGTCTGGCTCGGGCAGCGGCGTAGCCACCTGGCAGGTGGGTTACCTGACGCCCAAGGAATCCTTCATCGCCCTGATGCAGACCCGGCAGTCCAATCCGACGTGGCTGCAGCAGCAGACCAAGAGCGCGCCGGTGACCGGAACGAGGAACGCGGGCGGACGCGACTGGCAGCTGCGTGACACCGGCAAGGGCGAGAAGAGCATGGTGCTCGATTACCGCGGCACCACCGTGGTCCTGACCGGGCCGGCGCAGCTGGAGGAGTTCTCGGTACTCGCTGCGGCGGTCGTGAAGTCGCTGGAGAACAACCCGGCGGCCAGCATTTCCCCATCGGCCGCCACCGCACCGTAAAGTAGGGCCGTGACTACACAGCTGACTCCCGCCCTTGCCTGGCGCCGCTTGCGCGAAGGCAATGAACGATTCGTCGCCGGACAATCCTCGCACCCGAACCAGGACGCGTCCCGCCGGTCCTCGCTGGTGGAGAACCAGCACCCCTTCGCCGTCATCTTCGGCTGCGCAGATTCCCGCCTGGCCGCAGAGATCATTTTCGACCTGGGCCTGGGTGATGCGTTTGTGGTCCGTACCGCCGGCCAGGTGATCGACGACGCGGTGCTCGGCTCGCTCGAATACAGCATCAGCGTGCTCGGTGTCCCGCTGATAGTGGTCCTCGGCCACGACAGCTGCGGCGCGGTCACTACCACCAAGAACGCGGTGGAGACGGGCGAGATGCCGGTCGGTTTCATGCGCAGCCTGGTCGAGCGCATCACGCCCTCCGTGCTGACCTCGCTGCGCAACAACCAGCACGACGTCAACGACATGGTCGTGGAAAACGTCAAGCAGACCTCGCAGCGGCTCGTGGACAGCTCCCGGGTGATTTCCGAGGCCGTTGGAAGCGGCCGCGCCGCCGTGATCGGTCTGGCCTACCGCCTTGCCGAGGGCCGGGCCGACCTGGTTTCCGGAATCGGCGAACTCTAGCTCCCGCCCAGCCGCCGCGGTTCACGGTTTTCGGTGCGACGCCTCGGCCCAATAAGCTAGCCTCATGACTTCCACAGCAGATTTGAACACCGAAGAATTCCGCATCGAGCACGACACGATGGGCGAAGTCCGCGTCCCCGTGAACGCGCTGTACCGCGCCCAGACGCAGCGCGCAGTCGAAAACTTTCCGATTTCCGGCAAGACCCTGGAGCGCGCCCACATCGAGGCCCTCGCCCGGGTCAAGAAGGCTGCCGCCCAGGCCAACGCGGAACTGGGAGTGCTCGACGGCGAGCTGGCCCAGGCCATTGCCGACGCCGCGGACGAGGTCGCCGCCGGTAAGTACGACGGCGATTTCCCGATTGACGTGTTCCAGACCGGGTCCGGAACCTCCTCGAACATGAACACCAACGAGGTCATCGCCGAGCTCGCGACGCGCGCCCTCAAGACCGCCGGCAGCGACAAGGTGGTCCACCCGAACGACCACGTCAACGCCTCGCAGTCCTCCAACGACGTCTTCCCGACCTCGGTCCATGTGGCCGCCACGTCCGCCCTGATCAATGACCTGATCCCGGCACTGGGCTACCTCGCCGCCTCCCTGGAGCGCAAGGCCACCGAGTTCAAGGACGTCGTGAAGTCCGGCCGCACGCACCTGATGGACGCCACGCCCGTGACGCTGGGCCAGGAGTTCGGTGGCTACGCCGCCCAGGTCCGCTATGGCATCGAGCGCATCAACGCCTCACTGCCCCGGGTGGCCGAGGTTCCGCTCGGCGGCACCGCCGTCGGCACGGGCATCAACACTCCGGCGGGCTTCCCGGAGCGCGTGATCGAAATCCTCGCCGCGGACACCGGCCTGCCGCTGACCGAGGCCCGCGACCACTTCGAGGCGCAGGCCAACCGCGACGGGCTGATCGAGGCCTCCAGCCAGCTGCGCAACATCGCGATCTCCTTCATGAAGATCAACAACGACCTGCGCTGGATGGGCTCCGGACCCAACACCGGTCTCGGCGAAATCGCAATCCCGGACCTGCAGCCCGGTTCCTCGATCATGCCCGGCAAGGTCAACCCGGTCATCTGCGAAGCGTCCATCATGGTGGCCGCCCAGGTCATCGGCAACGACACCGCTATCGCCTGGTCCGGCACCAACGGCGCCTTCGAGCTGAACGTCGGCATCCCGGTGATGGCCGCCAACCTGCTCGAATCCGTCCGCCTGCTGGCCAACACCAGCCGTGTCATGGCCGACAAGATGATTGACGGCATCACCGCCAACGTCGAGCGCGCCCGCTTCCTCGCCGAGGCGTCGCCGTCCATCGTGACGCCGCTGAACAAGTACATCGGCTACGAGAACGCCGCCAAGATCGCTAAGAAGGCCGTCGCCGAGGGCCTGACCATCCGCGAGACCGTCGTGGCGATGGGCTTCCTGGAGCGCGGCGAGCTGACCGAAGAGCAGCTGGACTCCGCCCTGGATGTCATGGCCATGACCCGTCCGCCGCACAAGGCCTGATTTCCTCCCGCGTACAGGACGGCGGCGGCTTACCTTCCCGGCGAAGGCGGGCCGCCGCCGGTGCTTAACGCCACATCGGCCAATCCTGAACTAAACAGACTCGACGGTGCGGATCACCCGGACGCCGTTCCGGCAGACGGGCATCCGGCCCCCGGGAACGACGACGAATCGGCCCGCCTGCGCGGCTGACCGGCCGGCCCACCAATCCGTCCGGGCCGCTGCCGGCGGCGGCGGGGCCGTTCAGCTGCGGAAGTGCGCCGCGCCGTCGGGGTCCCCCGCCCGTTCGATCGCCTCCAGGTGGCCCGGCAACAGCTCGGGGAAGTCGTCGCGCAGGAACCAGCCCACGGCGAGCGATTCGTCGTCGTTGACACGCGCCTCGCCGGAGACGAAGCGGCAGCGGAAAACCAGGGTGACGAAGTGGCAGACATCGCCGTTGGGATAAGTGGTGGGACCCACGGTCTCCACCGAAACCAGTCGCTCGGCCACGGCAACCACGCCGGTCTCCTCAAAAACCTCCCGCAGCAGGCCGGGCGCGGGCTCCTCCCCCGGCTCCAGGATCCCGGTGATCAGCCCCCATCGGCCATTGTCCGCCCGCTGGCCGAGCAGGACCCTGCCGGCGTCGTCGAACACCACTGCCCGGGCACCCGGAATCCACAGGGTCTCATGACCGATCTTTGCGCGCAGTTTGAGGATGAAGTCGGGGGTGGGCATCCGGCCAGCCTAACCCGACGGCAGCAGCATCGCGGCCGCCGCCCCTGCCAGCATGAACGGTCCAAAGGGAATGTCAGATTTCAGCGTCCCGCGCCGGGTCACCAGCAGGGCGACGCTCCAGAGGCCGCCGAGCAGAAAGGCCGCGAACGTTCCGGCAACCACGTGGCCCCAGCCCAGGAACCCCAAGTACAGGCCCAGCACGCCTGCGAGCTTGACGTCGCCAAAGCCCATTCCCGGCGGGTAGACGGCCCGGAGCAGGAAATAGAACAGCCACAGGGCCGCGCTGCCGGCCACGACCCGGAGCCCGGGCACCCCGAAGAGTCCGGCACCGCCGCCCGTCCCGGCTGCACCGGCCGGGACCTCCGCCGCCGCCTGGAGCGCCGCAGCCCCGAGCAGGAGAACACCGGCGACCGCGTAGGAGGGAAAGATGATCCGGTTCGGCAACAGGTGGTGCCGGACGTCGATGACGGTCAATCGGGTCGCCATGAGGACGTAGTAAGCGCACGCTAGGAGCACCAGCCAAAAGGCCGGCGGGGCGGCTCCCCCCAGTTCGCCGAGACGATGGATCATCTCTCGGATGCTACTGGATTTTGGCCGCTCTGTGCCGCTCCCCGTCCGGGGCATGTGTGACTGGCGGCCGCAGATCCCCGCCGCTAGGATTCCGGGATGACTGACCCCGCCGGCTACTGGCCCCCGTTCGCCCTCTCACTCGGCACGCCTCGCCTCACGCTGCGGCCCATCCGTGACGAGGACATCCCGGCCGCGGTCCAGGCGGCTCTGAGCGGCATCCACGAGCCCGGCCGCAGCCCGTTCAGCCGGCCCTGGGCCGAATCCCCGGCCGAGGAGCTCGGCCCGAACATGGCGCAATGGTACTGGCGCTGCCGCGGAAACATGTCGCCGCAGGAGTGGACCCTGCTGCTGGGCATCTGGAACGACGGCGAGTTCATCGGCTGCCAGGACGTCGAGGCCAAGGACTTCGCCACTCTGAAGACGGTCGGCACCGGCTCCTGGCTCACACGCAGCGCGCAGGGCCGGGGATTCGGCAAGGAGATGCGCGCAGCGGTGACCCTTTACGCCTTCGACTGGCTTGGCGCCGATGCCGCAGAGTCCGAGGCGGCTGCCTGGAACCGGCAGTCCCTGGGCGTCTCCCGTTCCCTAGGCTACGAGCTCAACGGCGTCACCCGCACCAACTGGGGCGGCAAACTCGAGGAAGTTCAAAAAGTCCGCCTCACCCCCGCTACTTTCAAACGCCCCGACTGGACCCTAAAAGTCCAAGGCCACGAAGCCACGGCGGAGTACCTCGGGATCCTCGCGTAGCAGTCGGTCCCGCGGCGCCCCCGGCGGTCCCGCGACGGCGAAGGGGCCGCGGCCCGGCGAACCCGGCAACGGCCCCCACAGACGGCGGGAACGAAGAAGCCGCCCCTAGATTTCCGCGCCCTCGAGCAAGTCAGTCACCAACGCAGCGATCGGCGAGCGCTCGGAACGGGTCAGGGTGATGTGGCCGAAGAGCGGGTGGCCCTTGAGGGTTTCGACGACGGCGGCAATGCCGTCGTGCCGTCCGACCCGCAGGTTGTCGCGCTGGGCGACGTCGTGGGTCAGGACGATCTTGGAGTTCTGGCCGATCCGGCTCATCACCGTGAGCAGCACGTTCTTCTCGAGGGACTGCGCCTCGTCCACGATCACGAATGCATCATGGAGTGAGCGTCCGCGGATATGCGTGAGCGGCATGACCTCGAGCATGCCGCGGTCCATGACTTCCTCGACCACTTCCTGGCTGACCAGGGCGCCGAGTGTGTCGAAAACGGCCTGCGCCCACGGGTTCATCTTTTCCGACTCGGAGCCTGGCAGGTAGCCGAGCTCCTGGCCGCCCACCGCGTAGAGCGGACGGAAAACGATCACCTTGCGGTGCTCCCGGCGTTCCAGCACGGCTTCGAGGCCGGCGCACAGGGCCAGCGCGGATTTGCCGGTGCCGGCGCGGCCGCCGAGCGAGACGATGCCCACGGACGGGTCCATCAGCAGGTCGATGGCCAGCCGCTGCTCGGCGGAGCGCCCGTGCAGGCCAAACACGTCCCGGTCCCCCTTCACCAGGCGGACCTGCTTGTCGGCACCTACCCGGCCCAGGGCGGATCCCCGGCTGGAGAGCAGCACCAGCCCGGTGTTCACCGGCAGCTCGGCCGCGGCCGGGATGAAGACCGGCTCGTGCCCGTAGAGCGCGGTGACCTCGTCCTGCGCTGCGTCGATTTCGGCGATACCGGTCCAGCCGGAGTCCTTGACGAGCTCGTTGCGGTACTCGTCGGCGATCAGCCCCATGGCGGACGCCTTGACCCGCATCGGCAGGTCCTTGGACACCACTGTCACGTTCCGGCCCTCGTTGGCGAGGTTCTTGGCGACGGCCAGGATCCTGCTGTCGTTGTCGCCGCCGCGGAACCCGGCCGGCAGCACCTCGGCGGAGATGTGGTTCATCTCCACCATGAGGGTGCCGCCGTCGTCGCCAAGTTGGATAGGTCGGTCCAGGCCGCCGTGCTCCACCCGGAGGTTGTCGAGGAGCCGCAGCGCCTTACGGGCGAAGTAGCCCAGCTCCGGGTCGTGCCGCTTGGCTTCCAGCTCGGTGATGACGACTATCGGGACGATGACTTCGTGTTCGGCGAACCGCAGCAATGCCCGCGGGTCCGAGAGCAGCACGGAGGTGTCGATCACGTAGCTTCGGACTCTCTCCCGGCCTGCTGATCCTTCCCCGGAAACAGCAGGTCCGGCCGCGACATCGGATGTCGCTGCGCCGGTCGGTGAAGTGGCTCGCATGGCGCGAGAGGTAGCCTTCTTGCCCTGGTCGGAAATGACGGCGGGCAGTGATTCAGAAATAGCCACATCGACTCCAGCCCCGGGCCGCAGGCCCGGAATTGTTATTGGTGAGGCGGCTCGGCCGAGAGGCCGGACGCGGCCTCCCATACATCCGGTGCGAATTTCCGCTCCATGTACTGGCCTCCCCGATCAGCCGGCGGTTTGCCCGCTGATGGGACTAACGTACGTCTGCGGGACGTCGATGGCCGGTCTATTCTCCGGCGATTCATGTTGCCATCCGGTGAAGCCCCGCTGAACCGGGTCAGGTCCCGAAGCGGCGCTGCCTGCCGGCGTAGTCGCGCAGGGCGCGCAGGAAGTCCACCTTGCGGAAAGCCGGCCACAGGGCCTCGCAGAAATAGAACTCGCTGTAGGCGCTTTGCCACATCAGGAAGCCGGACAGCCGCTGCTCCCCGGAGGTCCGGATCACGAGGTCGGGATCCGGCTGGCCGCGGGTGTAAAGGAAGCGCGAGATGTCGTCGACGGTGAGATCATCGGCCAGTTTGCCGATGTCCGCGCCGCGGGCGACGGCGTCGTGCAGCAGTTCGCGGACGGCGTCGACAATCTCGCGGCGGCCGCCGTAGCCGACGGCGACGTTGACGTGGATCTTCTCGCGCACCGGCGTCCGGAGCGTGAGTTTATTGAGCCGCTCGGCGAGGTAGTCGGGCAGGAGTTCCGGCGCGCCCATGGCGTGCACCGAGATGTCCGCGTCCTCGTCAAGCCGGTCCAGGGTGTTGGCGATGATCCCCATGAGCAGTTCCAGCTCTTCGCCGGAGCGGTTCATGTTGTCGGTGGAGAGCATATAGAGGGTGACGACTTTGACGCCCAGTTCCTGGCACCAGCCGAGGAATTCGTGGATTTTGTCCGCACCGGCCTGGTGGCCTTGGCTCGTCGGGGCGTTGAACTGCCGGGCCCAGCGCCGGTTGCCGTCCACCATCACGCCGACGTGTCTGGGGATCCGCTCCGGGTCGAGGGACCGCTGGAGCTTGCCCTCGTAGAAGCCATAAAGGAACCCGGGCAGTTCCATCCGGAGATTCACCTGGCTTCCTTGAGGTCTGACGGCAGTGCATTCCTAGGCTACCCGCCGGAGGGCCCGCACCGCGCACACCGCTGCCGCAGTTCACCCCGGCAGGCCTTGTTACTCGTTGGTAACTAACTGTGCTGTTGGTTATTATTGCTGGATGGACAGCAACAGCCCGGAGCCCGGATCCGGGCGGTCCGCGGACGGCGGACGCGGCGCCGCGGGCCGCGAAAGCAGCCCAGTGGATCACGCCGCCGTCAGGATCGCCGAACTCTTGATGATTAAGCCTAAATGGCGGGGTTGGATCCATACGGTGACGGCCCCGCTGGCCTTTGCTGCGGGCCTGGTCCTGGTGCTGCTCGCCCCCACTGCGGATCTGAAGATCGCCTCGGCGGTCTACGCCTTCACCGGAGTCCTGCTCTTCGGTATCAGCGCCATTTACCACCGCGGCAACTGGTCGCCCGGCGTCAAAATCGTACTGAAACGGCTGGACCACACCAACATCATGCTGGTGATCGCCGGCAGCTACACACCCCTGGCCTGGGCTCTCCTGGACCGGCCCAAGGCCGTGCTGCTGCTGTGGGTGATCTGGTCCGGCGCGGTGCTGGGCGTGCTCTTCCGCCTGCTCTGGACCCACGCCCCGCGCTGGCTGTATGTGCCGATCTACATCGCGCTCGGCTGCGGCGCCCTGTTCTACCTGCCGGAGTTCTTCGCCGCCAGCGTCGCAGCCGCGGTACTGATCTGCGTGGGAGGCGCGCTGTATATTGCCGGGGCCGTCTTCTACGCGTTGAAGAAACCGAACTTCAGCTACAAGCACTTCGGCTTCCATGAACTCTTCCACGCCTTCACGGTCTTTGCCTTCGCCGCGCACTACCTCGCCATCGCGATCGCCGTCCTGGGCTGACCCGCGGTTTCAACAGGGCCGGCCGCTGCCTGATGGGTTCTCCCCACCTTTGACTTGGCGACGCCAGGACTCACCGGGAGTCCGGCCCGACACGCCGGGGCCGGTTTCAAAGGTGCGGAAATTCCGCAGTCCCGGGCTGACCCGCTGGCTCAGCACGGCCGGGGTGACGCCGCCGGCGTAGGCAAAGACGTGCATCCCCGCGGCCCGCGCCGCCTGGACCCCGTAGGCGCTGTCCTCGACGACGGCGCAGCGGCCCGGGGAGGTTCCTAGCGTCGAGGCAGCGTGCAGGAAGAGATCGGGGGCAGGCTTACCGTTGACAACTCCGGTCCCAGCCGTCAGCCAGCTCGATGCCCAGCTGCTGTTCGACCGCGGCGACGAAGTTCGCCTCGCTCCTGCCAACGAAGCGACGCACAATTTCGTCGAAGTCCAGCTCCCAGCCCAGATCCGACAGCACCCGCTGGTCAACCCGGAGGGAGATCACCTCGGAGTCCACCAGGACACGGTCGCAGTCGAAAACAGCCAGTTCGAATGGTCCCGTGGACGGGTTTGGAGTCATTCCGCCATCCCCGCCAATTGTGCCTGGAGCGCCGCGACGGTGCGTACCGGGAGCCGGCAGAGCATGCCGCGGCAGAGGTAGGCCTGCGGCGCCCCGCCCGGTGCCGGTACCCGGCCAAGGAGCAGCGGCACCCGGGCATCGTCGCCGGACTCCGCTGCCGGGCCCTGGAGCGCAATGACCAGTCCGGGGCTGGGCGAGCGCAGCAGTGCGCGGTGCAGCGCAGTCCGCTGCGGCGTGTCGGCGCCGACGACGGCGGCTTCCAGCGGGCCCGCGAGCGCGGCCTGCGCCGTGGCGAGCAGCCCGCCGGCCACCCGGGGTGCACGGAGGGCCAGCGGCGGGAGCAGGGACATGATGCTGGCGGCCATGGCGCGGTGTTCCGCGGATCCGGACAGCGCGGAGTAACTGAGCAGCGCCCCGGCAAACGCGGCGGCGCCGCTGGGGGTGGCGTTGTCGTACGGATCCATGCCGTCGCGGCCGCCCTGGGCATTGAAGACCTGCGCCGATTCCCCGGCCGCGTCCCGCAGTTCCCCGCCGGCGGCAAACCGCGTACAGGCGGCCGCCAGGATGGCCTCCGCCAGGACATACCAGCGGGTCCGCCCGGACCCGGCGTAGAGCGCGAACAGGCCCTCCACGCAAAAGGCGTAGTCCTCCAGCAGGCCGCCGATACCGCGGGCGGACCCGTCATGGGAGACCCGGACCAGCCGGCCGGGATCCCCGCCGCTGCCCGGGATCCAGTGCACGCGTTCGAGGTAGCCTGCGATCCGTTCGGCTGCGCCCAGCAGCTCGGGCCGGTCCAGCACGCCGCCTGCCTCGGCGAGGGCCGCGATGGCCAGACCGTTCCAGCCGGCCACGACCTTCTCGTCCCGGGCAGGCTGCGGCCGGGCCGCACGGGCACGCAGCAGCTCGGGCCGCACCCGCTGCCACAACTCATCGTCCTGCCCCGCCAGCCGTCGGCCCGGGTGCAGCGGAGAACCGGTCTCCGAGACGGTGCCCCGGGCCTGGACGTTCATCATCCGTGCGACGGCCGCACCCTCCGCGGACCCCAGCAACGCGCCGAGTTCCCCCCGTGTCCACAGGTAGCTGGCCCCCTCGGAGTGCACCCCGTCCACCACGGTGTCAGCGTCGAGGGATGATGCCAGCGCCGCCGACACCCCGGTCCCGCCCGGGGTGTCGGCGCCGCCGAGCCCGAGTGCGGCGAGCATCCAGTCCGCGGTGCTGCCGGCGACAACGGCAGCCTCCCTGGCCGTAAACTCGCCCGTGCCGCCCAGCCGGACCCAGTGGACGTAGCAGCGCAATAGCTGGGCATTGTCGTAGAGCATCTTCTCGAAGTGCGGCACCGACCAGTCGCGGGTCACGGAGTAGCGGGCAAAACCGCCGTCGAGCTGGTCGAACAGGGCCGACCGCGCCATGGCAGCGAGTGTGCGCCCCGCCAGGTCCCGGGCGGCCCCGGCCGTATCCGACGCGACGGCGGCATGCCGGATCAGAAACTCCAGCACCGCCGACGGCGGGAATTTGGGGGCCGGACCGAAGCCGCCGGACGCGTCTTCGGAGCGCGCCAGTTCGCGCACCGCCCCGGAGAGCACGGCGGCATCCAGCACCGGCGCGGGGCCGTCCAGCCGGACAGCGGAGCCGGACTGCGCGGCGGCAATTCCGCGTGCCAGCGCGTCGGCGCTGGACTCGACGGCGCTGCGGCGTTCCAGCCACGCCTCGCGGACCGCTTCCAGCACCTGCCGGAAGGACGGCCGGCCGGGCATGGGCCGGGGCGGATAGTAGGTGCCGGCGTGGAAGGCCCGGCCGTCGGGCAGCAGGAAGACTGACATCGGCCAGCCGCCCTCGCCGCTGATGGCCTGCGTGGCGGCCATGTAGACGGCATCGACGTCGGGACGCTCCTCGCGGTCCACCTTGATGGCGACGAAGTTGGCGTTCAGAAAGTCGGCGGTGCCCTGGTCCTCGAAGGACTCCCGGGCCATGACGTGGCACCAGTGACACGCCGCGTAGCCGATCGACAGGAAGACCGGCACGCCGCGGGCCGCGGCGAAGGCGAACGCCTCATCGCCGAAGGGACGCCAGTGCACGGGGTTGTCCGCGTGCTGGCGGAGGTAGGCAGAGGGTTCCCCGCCGAGTGCGTTGGCCGCATCGGGCGAAGCAGCGGCGGAGCCGGGCTCAGCGGTTCCCGGATCCGGCGTCACCCTTGGCCTCCGGCTGGGTATCGGCGCGGCCGGCGTCGTGCGGCCCGGCACCAGGGAGTCCGGAATCGTCAGCGGAGGCGCCCTCGCCCTCCACCTGTGCGCGGTACCGGACCCGGCGGATCCTGCGCACCATATCCACAATCAGCAGCGCGGTGAGCACCACGACGAACGCGGTCAGCAGGAAGCCCAGCAGGCCCGGGGTGACCTGGTCCAGGTCGAGCCCCGGCCGCAATGACGGCGACGGTGCGGGCGCCGGAGATGTCGCCAGGGCGATGAGCAAGGAATGCACGGCGGGAACCTTCTGTGGGGAGCGTCTTGTGCCGGACTTCCGCCGCTTCTACGCAGCATAGAAGTCCCTGCAGCATCTATCTTAGCCCGGCAAAGAAGTCCGTTTCGGGCACCTCGGTCCAGATCCGGGACTGGATCAGCGAGTAGTCCTCCCACGGCCAGGTCTGCCGCTGCATCGCCGGCGACACAGCGAAAAAGAAGCCTTCCGGGTCGATTTGGGTCCGGTGGGAGCGCAGGGCATCATCGCGGGCCTCAAAGAAGTCCCCGCATTCGATCTGCGTCGTGGTGGGGTGGGTGGGTGCCGGCGGCGTATGGCCCTCGGCGTCGGCCTCAAGCCAGGCCGCCAGACGTTCGGCATACGGCGACTGCAGGCCGGCTTCCTCAAGCGCATAGTGCAGGGCACGGAAGCGTTCCGGGCTGAAGGCACGGTCAAAGTAAAGCTTGCCCGGCTGCCATGCCTCCCCCGTTCCGGGGTACAGCGCCGGGTCGCCGGCGGCTTCGTAGGCCTCAACGGCGACGCGGTGCGCCATGATGTGGTCCGGGTGCGGATAGCCGCCCTTCTCGTCGTAGCTGAGGATGACCTGCGGTTTGAAATCACGGACCAGCCGGACCAGCGGTGCGGCCGCACGTTCCAGCGGCAGCGTGGCGAAGGAACCTACGGGAAGCGGCGGCAACGGGTCGCCTTCCGGCAGGCCGGAGTCGACGAAGCCCAGCCAGCGCTGCCGGATCCCGAGGACCCGGGCCGCGTTCTTCATTTCCAGCCGGCGGGCGCCGGCCATATCCCGTTTGGGGTGCGGTGCGCTCTCCATGGCGGGGTTCTGGATGTCGCCGCGGGAACCATCGGTGCAGGTGGCCACCATGACGTCGACGCCGGACGCCGCGTACATGGCCATCGTCGCGGCGCCCTTACTGGACTCGTCGTCGGGGTGCGCGTGGACGGCGAGGAGCCGGAGGGGGGCCGGCTGGGTGGGGGACGCTGTCATCGTCGGACGGCTCCTTTTTCTTCTGCGGATTCGATGCTGCACGGGCGGAACGGCGGGACGGGATTTCCCCCGCCCGATCCACACTAAACTGGACTGGTGACTTCCGAGGAGCAGCCTGCCGCGCCCGCGCCGGCACCTACCAGCCTAGCCAATCGTTATGGCGCGCAAAAGCGTACGCCGGGCGGGAAGACGAGGCGCAATATCCTCATCGCCGCCGTCGCGGTCGGGATCGGCGTCATCGGCTGGGTCGCGACGTCATCGGCCACCGAATCGGTCAGCTTCAAGGACATCGGCTACAGCACCCCCGACGCCACCGCGGCCGGGATCGACTTCCAGGTCAGCAAAAATCCCGGGACGGCCGCCAAATGCGCGGTCAAGGCCATGGACTCTAAGTTCGCCGTCGTTGGCTGGAAAGTCGTCGACGTGGGTCCCAACGCGGCCGACGCCGGCAGCGACGGCGGCCGCACCACCGTGCATCGGGTCACGATCCGCACCGAATCGGCGGCCGTGTCCGCCGTCGTCGACGGCTGCTGGATCCCGGTCGCCCCGAAGTAGGAAACCCCCGCGCCACGCGGCGTCCGCACATAACACGGTGTGATCTGCACCGCAGCTGTTCTTGGGTTTATCCACAGCATTGACTACAATGGAGCAATACCTCTGCCCCGCTGAGTTGGTTACTGAGATTCATAAGTGGCCACCGTGGCGGGGTCTTTGCATGTTTGACCAGCTTGTTTGACCACTAAAAGGAGAAGTCCGTGTCGACCACCAACAGCGCAACTGCAGCTTGGCTTACCCAGGAAGCTTTTGACCGCCTGAAGGCAGAGCTGGACCACCTTTCCGGCCCCGGCCGTGCGGACATCGTTCAGAAGATCGAAGCTGCCCGCCAGGAAGGCGACCTCAAGGAGAACGGCGGCTACCACGCGGCCAAGGAGGAGCAGGGCAAGATCGAGGCGCGAATCCGCCAGCTGACCGCGCTGCTCAGGGATGCGCACGTCGGGGAGGCCCCCGCCGATGACGGCATCGTCGAGCCCGGCATGCTCGTGGTCGCCAAGATCGCCGGCGACGAAGAAACATTCCTGCTGGGCTCCCGCGAAATTGCCGGCGACTCCGACCTGGACGTCTTCAGCGAGAAGTCACCGCTGGGTTCGGCCATCGTCGGCCACAAGGAAGGCGACAAGCTCAGCTACACCGCCCCGAACGGTAAGGACATCACGGTGGAGATCATCTCCGCCACACCGTACGTCGGCTAAACGCTGCTGCGATTAGACGCCGACGCCGGCCCTCCCCTCAGCGGGACGGCCGGCGTCGGCGTTTAAGCGGCCTGCCGCGGCCGGCGCGGACTGAGCATCAGGGCCGCCAGGACGCCGCCGGCGGCCCCGCCCAGGTGGGCCTGCCACGAAATGTAGCCCGCCACGGTGGGAAGCACGCCGAAGAGAATGCCGCCGTAGGCCAGGAACAACGCGACGGAGAGCAGGATCTGGCCCCAGTTGCGGTTGAAGAAGCCGCGGAGCAGAAGGAACGCGAAGAGTCCGAAGACCAGCCCGGACGCCCCCACCGTGACGTTGAAGCCGCCGATCAGCCACACCAGCACGCCCGAGCCGAGCCAGCTGGAGGCCAGCGCGGTCACAAAGACCCGCAGGCCGGACAGGAACACCAGGAACCCGAAAATCATCAACGGCAGGGTGTTCGAGAGCAGGTGGGCGAGGTTTGCGTGCAGCAGCGGAAAGGTCAGAATGTCCAGTAACCCGCTTAGAGTCCGCGGCCGCAGCCCGAAGATGCCGTTGAGCGAGTGCAGCATCAGCGTGTTGATGATCTCGATCGCGTAGAGCAGCAGCACGAACGAGCCCACCACCAGCAATCCCTGGCGGGCCCGGGACGCGGTGGGGCCCGCGCCTAGGTCCCCCTTCAAGGCTTCGAGCACGGCGGCCGCCTAGTGCACCACGATCGGCTGGAAACCCTCGGCACGGAGCGCGCCGAGGACCTGCTCGCAGTGCTCGTGGCCCTTGGTTTCCAGGTTGACGGTAATGGAGACGTCGCCCATGCTGATCGAGCCGCCCACCCGGGTGTGGTCCAGCCCGGTCACGTTGGCGTCATTTTCGGCGATGATCCGGGCGATGGTCGCCAGTGAACCCGGCCGGTCGTCCAGCATCATCCGCACCGTCATGTAGCGGCCGGCGGCGGAGAGGCCGCGCTGGATGACCTTGAGCATCAGCATCGGGTCGATGTTGCCGCCGGAGAGGACGACGGCGACGGTGCCGGGGTTCTCGATCTTGCCTTCCATCAGTGCGGCCACGCCCACGGCACCGGCCGGTTCGACTACCATCTTGGCCCGTTCCAGCAGGAAGATCAGCGCACGGGCCAACGCGTCCTCGCTGACCGTGACGACGTCGTCGACCAGTTCGCGGATGATGCTGAACGGCAGCTGGCCCGGCCGGCCCACGGCGATGCCGTCCGCCATTGTGGAGACGCGTTTGAGCGGCACGAGCGCGTCTGCGGCGAGCGAGGGCGGGTAGGCGGCGGCGTTCTCGGCCTGCACACCGATGATCCGGATGTCCCGGCCGAGTTCCTTGGCCCTGGCTTTCACCGCCACAGCGACGCCGGCCAGCAGCCCTCCGCCGCCGACGCCCATCAGGATGGTGTCCACGTTGGGGATCTGCTCGAGGATTTCCAGTCCGACGGTGCCCTGGCCGGCGACGATGTCGACGTCGTCGAAGGGGTGCACAAACACTGCCCCGGACTCGTCCGCATAGCGCTTGGCCTCGGCGAGCGCCTCATCGACGTTGTGGCCGTGCAGGACCACCTCGGCGCCGTGGCTGCGCGTCGCGGCGAGCTTGGGCAGGGCGACACCCAGCGGCATGTAGATGCGGGCCTTGATGCCGAGGGCCTTGGCCGCGACGGCGACGCCCTGGGCGTGGTTGCCGGCTGAGGCCGCGACGACTCCGCGTTTCTTCTCCCCGGCGGAGAGCTTGGCCATCCGGACGTAGGCGCCGCGCACCTTGAAGGAGCCTGCGCGCTGCAGGTTCTCGCATTTGAAGTAGACCTCGCCGCCGGCGATGCTGCCTAAGGCCCGGGATGATTCCACCGGGGTCACCGTAATAATTCCGTCGAGCAGCTTCTGCGCCTCCAGGACATCGTCCAGCGTGACGGGCAGGCTCTCGAGGGTATTCACGAACTAGTCTCCTTAGGGGGTTTCGGCGTCGGCGCCGGGCAGGTGGTCCTCCCGGAAGCTCGGGTCCTCGCCGGCCCCGGCAAGTGCAGGGTCTCCCTGCAGGCTTGCGGCGGCCAGCTCTTCATCATGTTCCCACGTTCTGCCCGCAATGTACCGAACGGCCGAGTTTGCTACGGCGAGGATCGGCACGGAGAACAGCGCACCCGGGATGCCGGCCAGGTAGGAACCGGCGGCCACGGACAGGATGACGGCCACCGGGTGCAGTGACACGGCCTTGCCCATGACGAGCGGCTGCAGGATGTGGCTTTCCAGCTGCTGGACCAGCAGGACGATGCCGAGCATGATCAGCGCGTTGACTAGGCCGTTGGCGACGAGCGCCAGAAGCACCGCGATGGCTCCGGTCAGCAGCGCACCGACCACGGGGATGAAGGAGCCGATAAAGACCAGCACGCCGAGCGGCAGGGCCAGCGGAACGCCGATGATCGCGGCGCCAACGCCGATCCCGACGGCGTCGACAAAGGCGACAAACATCTGGATCCGGGCGTAGCTGACCATCGAGGTCCAGCCGCGGTGCCCGGCGCCGTAGACGGCCGGGCGGGCCTTCCGGGGCATCAGCCGGACCAGGAAGCCCCAGATCTGGTCCCCCTGGAGCAGGAAGAAGATCAGCACAAACATGGCCAGCAGGAGCCCGGCGGCGAAGTGGCCCGCGGTGCTGCCGAAGGTCAGGGCCCCGTTGAGGATGCTGCTGCTGTTGTTCTGCAGCGCATCGGTACCTTCCTTGATGTAGGTGTCGATCTGGGCGGCCGTCAGGTGCAGCGGGCCCTCGGCGAGCCAGCCCTGGACCTGCTGCACACCCTCAAGGGCCTGGCTCCAGAGTTCCCCGAAGCCTGCGCTGAGCTGGCGTCCAACGAGGGCGAGGGCGGCGGCGATGACCCCGACGAAGCCGAGCACGGTGAGGGCCACGGCCGCGCCGTTGGGCACCCGGCGCCGGCGGAGCCATCGCGTGGCCGGGCTGAGCAGCCCGGCCAGGAGTGCGGCGACCATCACCGGGATAATGAGGAAGCTGATCTTGCTAAGCAGCCAGATCAGCGCGCCCGCCACGACCAGGATCAGGCCCAGCCGCCACGCCCACGACGCCGCGATCCGCACGCCGTAGGGTATGTCCTCATCCATGGACCGGTCGCTGCGGGCCGGGCGGGCGCCGCGCGACGCGGCCGGCCCTGAACCCGGCGCGGCGGCGACGGAGGCGGAGTCGGAAGGCGCAGACAGCCCTGGAGCGGCATAACCGGGCAGTTCGGAGTCGGCGCGCCGGCTGGCGTCCGGGTGGCGGGTGGCGTCCTCAGTTGGCGTCATAATCCCATACTTCCCCAGCGCAGCGTGGAAAAGAAACGGGAGCCGCCGGGCCAAACGCCATGGCCGAGCCGCCTGTCCGCCAGCGTCCCGGCCTGGTACAGCTAACTCCCAAGCGCAGCGCTGATCCCCCAGCCCATGCTGAACGATTCCCCCGGCGGCAGCCACCGCAGGCCGTCGCCGCTGTTGAAAGCGTTGGCGGGACCGGTCATCGGCTCGAGCGCCACGGCCTTGGTCCGGCCCGGGAACGTGTCTGTGACGAAGACGTGGACGTAGCGGCAATTTGCGTCCTGCCACAGGCTCACGCTGCGGCCGTCCGGCGCCCGCAGCGTGCTGCGGGCCACGCCGCCGTCGTCGAAATCCAGGTCCGTGTACGCGCAGTCCAGGTCCAGGCCGCCGGCCAGCCGGCCCCCGCGGAGGTCGTAGTCGCCGCCGACCGGCTCGGTGCTGCGCGGAATCAGGCGCGCATCCGTCACCAGCCGGGTGCGGCCGCCGACAGTCACGGTCAGCTCCTCGCTCGGAATCTCGCCCAGCCGCAAGTACGGGTGCGCGCCGAGAACGAACGGAGCCGGAGCCCGGGAGTCGTTGACCAGCGTCTGCCGGACCGCGAGGCCCAGCCCTCCGTCCAGCTCGTAGCGCACCCGGTGCCGCAGCAGGAACGGGTAGCCGTGCTGCGGAAACACGGCAGCCTCAAGGGTTACGGAGAATTCCGACTCGTCCACCAGGTCGTAGGAGGAGTTCCGCAGCAGGCCGTGGCTGGCGTTGTTACGCGACACCTCGGTGATGTCCAGTTGCTGCTTCTTGCCGTCCAGGTACCAGACGCCGTCCTCCACGCGGTTCGCCCACGGCGCCAGGGTGATCCCGGTGGCGCCGGGCGGAATCTCGCCGTCGCCGTAGCTTTCAGTCAGCTGGGTGCCGCCGCGACTGTACAGCCGCAGGCCCGCCGCGAGCTCCGTGACGACGGCCAGGGCGTCGCCACGGCGCAATTCATACTGACGGCCGGAGGCGGAGCGCTGTCCTGCGCTGTCCGGCGTGCTGTCGGGCGCATCGCGTGAGCCGGCGCCGCCGTCCGCGGGAATCTCAGCGGGAAACACCGGGGAAGAGTTCGTCAGGTCCATAGGCACTACCGTACCGAGCGGCACGCCAAGCCGTATACCTTGGATCCATGAGCAGCGCGGATGACCTGGCGGCCCGGTTCGAGGCCGTTTTCGGGGCGGCCCCCGACGGTCTGTGGCAGGCCCCCGGCCGGGTGAACCTGATCGGCGAGCACACGGACTATAACGAGGGCTATGTACTGCCGTTCGCCATCGACCGCTCCGCCCGGCTGGCGGTACGGCTCCGCCCGGATCCCACGGTGCGGATGCTGTCCACCTTCGGAAACCAGGGGCTGACGCAGGCGGATGCGGGGGCCCTGGACCCCGCCAAGGCCAGGGGCTGGACCAAGTATCCGCTGGGTGTTCTCTGGGCCCTGGCGCAGCGCGGTATCGCCGTACCGGGCCTGGATCTGCTGCTCGATTCGGACGTGCCGCGCGGTGCGGGGCTCTCCTCCTCGCACGCCATTGAATGCGCCGTCATCCTGGCCGTCAACGAGCTGGCCGGCGCCGGACTCAGCACGCAGGAAATGGTTCTGGCCACCCAGCGCGCGGAGAACGACTTTGTCGGCGCCCCCACCGGGATCATGGACCAGTCGGCTTCGCTCCGGGGCGCCGCGGGCCGGGCGGTATTCCTCGACTGCCGCGACCAGAGCGCCCGGCTGGTGCCGTTCGACGCCGAGGCTGCCGACCTGGTGCTGCTGGTGATTGACACCAAGGTCTTGCACTCGCATGCCGACGGCGGCTACGCGGACCGCCGCGCGTCCTGCGAGTTCGGCGCCGAAGTGCTCGGAGTCGGGGCGCTGCGCGACGTCGGACTGAGGGACCTCGAGGAGGCTGCCGGTCTGCTGCACGGCCCGCGCCGCGGGCGCCCTCGGCGCCCGGATGACCGGCGGCGGCTTCGGCGGCTCCGCGATCGCCCTCACCCCGGCGGACGCGGAGCCCGCGGTTCGGGACGCCGTCGGACGGGCCTTTACGCGGGCCGGGTACGCCGTGCCGGACATCTTCGCGGTGCGCCCCGCGGCTGGCGCTCTGCGGCTGGCCTGAACTGTGCCGTTGCCGGTTAGTCGTCGCCGCGGAGGATGGCCAGCAGGCGGATGATCTCGACATAGAGCCAGACAAGGGTGACCGTGAGGCCGAACGCCGCGGTCCAGGAGAAGCGCTGCGGGGCGCCGCTGCGGACGCCGGCTTCGATGCTCGTGAAGTCCATAATCAAGGAGAAAGCGGCCAGGCCGATCGCGAGCAGACCAATGAAGACGCCCAGCGGGATACCGAAGATTTCTACGCTGGAGCGCAGGCCGAAGGGGGACTGTACGGCGCCGGTCCACATCATGACCATGTTGATGAGCCCGAAGACGGCGTAGCCGATGATGGCGATCATAAAGAAGCGCATGGCCTTGGGCGTGGCCCGGACCTTGCCGCTCTTGAACAACACCAGGGTCACGGCGAAGACCGAGAGCGTCCCGATGACGGCCTGCAGCCCTACGCCCGGGAACATCCCGTCGAGGATCCGGGTCAGCCCGCCCAGGAACAGGCCCTCGAGGGCAGCGTAGGCCAGAATCAGCACCGGCGAGGGCTGCTTCTTGAAAGTGTTCACCAGGGCCAGCACGAAACCGCCCAGCGCGCCGACAATCATCAGCATCGAGGCCAGCCCCTGCGCCACCGCGAGGGTGACAGCCGCGCCGGCAATCACGGCAAACAGGCAGGCCGCGGTTTTCATGATGACGTCGTCAAAGGTCATGCGGCCGGCGTCGGCCGGTCCGGCGGCCGGGCGACTGTATATGTCCTGCAGTTGGTCGTTGCTCATCGCCTGCGGAGCCGGGTTCCAGCCGGCCTGGGCCTGGCCGTACTGAGTCTGGCCGTAGCCCTGACCGTACGGGGCCTGGCCGTAGGTGTTCTGGCCGTATCCCTGCCCGTAAGGGGCTTGCGGGGCAGGCGGGGCCTGGGTGGCCCCGCGGAAGCTCTTTCCGTTGAAGATCGGGTTTCCGCCAAGTGCCATTGCTGGTGTCCTCCAAATTAAGGGGGTAGGTGATGATCGGTCGTGAAGATCCGTACACTTCACGCTACCAATTCCCACGGCCGGCGGGCAGGGATAGTTCCCGCCGGCTACCTGCCGCAACCCAACTGTGATGTGGCGGGCTTTGTTGCGCTTGCCCGGCTCAAGCCGTGCCGCTCCGCGCTACCGCCGCGGCCAAGGACTGTTTAGGAATCCTCCCGATCAACAAAAGTTTTCTTAAGCCCGGCTAATCAACTTGTTTGGTTGGCTTCACGGTTGTTATGCGATCGCGACGTATTGGCTCCTCATGACAGCAATGGATGCCCGGTGCGGGCTGTACGATTGGGCCAACAGGGTGACGAATGTCACAACTAGTACCGGCTTCACCGCATTGCAGTATCCGCTCCACCCGTCACCCTGAGCGTTCGCAGTGGTTGCAATGGCGCAACCCAGACCACCCCCATGTGGAGGTTTTCAATTTGAGAAGCACATCGAGAGGCCTGCACCGGAGACGGCGCAGCGGAATATGGAAAGCTGTGGGGGCTGTTTTCGCCGCCGTGGCCGCCCTTCTGCTCGTCGTCGCTCCGGCGTCGCAGGCCACGACCCCTTCGCCGACACCATCCCCGTCGAGCACCACGTTCCAGAACAGCATCAGCGGCTTCCTGCGCGGCGATGACCGCGCCCCGCTCGCCAACGTCACCATCACCGCCAAGAGCGGCGACTTCACGGGAACGGCAAAATCGGCCGCTAACGGCTCCTGGAACATCGGCGTCCCCACCCAGGGAACGTATGAGGTGGAACTGGACGTCAAGACACTTCCGGAAGGCATCAAGCTCGCCGAAGGCCAGGAAAACCCCCGCAAGGTCACCTTCAGCCAGACCTCCAACCTTTCGGTGATCTTCGCCTTCGGCAAGGGCATTGTTGTTCAGCAGCAGGACTTCGGCAAGAACCTGATCAACCGCCTGGTCGCCGGGTTGAGCTTCGGCTTGCTGCTCGCGCTCGCGTCGGTGGGGCTGTCCCTGATCTTCGGCACCACGGGCCTGACCAACTTCGCGCACGGCGAGATGGTCACGCTTGGTGCCGTCTTGGTCTTTGCCTTCAATGCCATGAACCTGCCGTTCTGGCTTGCCATCATCCTGGCGCTCCTGGGCGGCGGCCTCTTCGGCTACGTCCAGGATGCCGGGCTGTGGAAGCCGCTGCGGCGCCGCGGCACCGGCCTGGTCCCGATGATGATCGTCAGCATCGGCCTCGCCTTGGCCGTGCGCTACGTGATCCAGTTCTACTTCGGCGGCGCGACCCAGCAGCTGCCCTTCGCTCAAAGCGCGGAAATCCAGATCGGGCCGGTCTCCATCTCGCCCAACAACCTCTGGTCCCTGCTCATCAGCGTCGTCGTCATTGCCGCGCTCGGCGTCGTGCTGCTCAAGACCCGCCTCGGCAAGGCCACCCGCGCGGTGGCCGATAACCCGGCTCTGGCGGCGGCCTCCGGCATCGACGTCGACTCCGTCATCCGGATCGTCTGGGTCACCGGCGGCATGCTCGCCGCCCTCGGCGGCATCCTCTGGGCCTATTACCGTCCCGGCGTCACCTTCGACATGGGCTCGCAGATCCTGCTGCTCATCTTCGCCGGGGTGACCCTCGGCGGCCTCGGTACGGTCTGGGGCGCCCTGTTCGGGTCCATCATCGTCGGCATCTTCGTGGAGCTGACCACCGTGTTCGGCCTCGCCGCCGACCTCAAGTACGTGGGAGCTCTGTTCATCATGATCGTTGTCCTCTTGTTCCGGCCCCAGGGCATCCTGGGCCGCCGCGAGCGCGTGGGTTAGGAGACAAACATGGACTTCGGATTCATTCTTTCCAGCGCTGCCGGTGAACTGTTCAGCCCGACGACGGCGGCGTACGCGCTTGCCGCGCTCGGCCTGGCCGTCCACTTCGGCTACTCCGGCCTGCTGAACTTCGGCCAGGCCGGCTTCATGGCGGTAGGGGCCTACGGCTTCGCCATCTCCACGCTGACGTTCCACGTGCCGTTCTTCGTGGGCCTGCTGATCGCCGTCGTCTGCTCGGCGATCTTCGCCTTGCTGCTCGGCATCCCCACGCTCCGGCTGCGCGCCGACTACCTGGCCATCGTCACGATTGCGGCCGCGGAAATCGTCCGGTACATCGTCACCACCAACCAGCTGACTTCGCTGACGGGTTCGGCCAACGGGCTGGCCGCCTTCGAGGGCGACTTCTACGCCATGAACCCCTTCCCCGACGGGTCCTACCTCGGTATGAACAACCGCGATTTCTTTATCCGGGTCGTCGGCTGGGCGCTCGTGATCGTCTGCTGCGTGCTGGTCTGGCTGCTGATGCGCAGTCCCTGGGGCCGGGTCCTGAAGGGCATCCGCGAGGATGAGAACGCCGTCCGGTCACTCGGCAAGAACGTCTATTCCTACAAGATGCAGGCCCTGGTCATCGGCGGCGTGCTCGGCGCCCTGGCCGGCATGGTGTTCACGCTCCCCCGCGGGGCGGTGCAACCGGCCAACTACGGCACGGAGCTGACATTCTTCCTTTACACCTGCCTACTGCTGGGCGGACTTGGCACGGTGCTGGGGCCGGTCATCGGTGCGATGATCTTCTGGGTAGTCCTGTCCCTCACCCAGGGCGTGCTGTACGGCCTAATTGAGTCGGGCGCCGTCACCTGGCTGAACACGGTCCAGGCCGGCCAGCTGCGCTACATCCTGGTCGGCGTCGCACTGATGCTGCTGATGGTCTTCCGGCCCCAGGGCGTCTTCGGCAATAAGAAGGAGCTGGCGTTCGCATGAGCATGCACAGCCAAGAACCACAGGCCGGTGCCGGGACCACCGGCACCGCCGAGACCATCGACTACATGACGGACACGCGTCCCATTGCCGCCGGCGAGATTTCTCCCGGCTGCAAGAAGCGCGACCCCATCGTGGTGGCCGAAAACGTCACCCGCAGCTTCGGCGGCATCAACGCCGTCGACGTGGAGTACCTGGAAATCCCGCGGCACAAGATTACGGCGCTGATCGGCCCCAACGGTGCCGGCAAGACCACCCTGTTCAACCTGCTAACGGGCTTCGACACTCCGAATTCGGGAAAATGGCAGTTCGAGGGCAACAGCCTGGCCGGCGTCTCCTCCTACAAGGTGGCGCGGATGGGCATGGTCCGAACGTTCCAGCTGACCAAAGTGATGGGCAAGCTCACGGTCATGGAAAACATGCGCCTCGGCGCGTCGAACCAGTCCGGCGAGAAGCTCGCCAAGGCCCTGTTCCGCGGAATCTGGGGCGGCCAGGAAAAGACGATCACCGACGAAGCCAATGTGCTGCTGCAGAAGTTCAAGCTCGATGAGAAGAAGGACGACTATGCGGCGTCCCTCTCCGGCGGACAGCGCAAGCTGCTTGAAATGGCCCGCTCGTTGATGGTGCGCCCGAAACTCGTCATGTTGGACGAGCCGATGGCAGGCGTCAATCCGGCGCTGACCCAGTCCCTGCTGGACCACATCAAGAACCTCAAGGCCGAGGGCATGACAGTGCTGTTTGTGGAGCACGACATGCACATGGTCCGCCACATCGCCGACTGGGTTGTGGTAATGGCGGAGGGCAAGATCGTAGCCGAGGGGCCGCCCGCCGAGGTCATGAAGAACCCGGCCGTGATCGACGCCTATTTGGGCGCCCACCACGACGTCGATCTTGGCGACTCGGAGGGCATCAAGGAGCTCGCGGCCGAACTGGTGGCGGACGAGAATTCAATCGTCGGCACCGAGAACGCGGGGCTCATCTCCGCAGACATCCTCGTGGCGGAGGCGTCCGGGACAGATGCTGCCGATGGTGCGCCGCACGGCAGGCGGAGCGCCGAAGATCCGACCCGCGGCGAACAGCCGCCCAGCACAGCGAAGGACACCGAATGAGCTCCACGAGTGCGGCACCCGCCGCGAAGCCCGGATACGACGCCGATTCGGTCGTCAAAGTCACCGACCTGGTGGCCGGCTACATCCCGGGCGTCAACATCCTCAACGGCTGCAACATTGAAGCCCGCAAGGGTGAGCTGATCGGCATCATCGGGCCCAACGGCGCCGGCAAGTCGACCCTGCTGAAGGCCATGTTCGGACTCGTCAAGGTCCATTCCGGCTCGGTCGTGGTCCGCGGCCAGGACATCACCGGCCTGAAGGCGAACAAGCTGGTGAGCCGGGGCGTGGGCTTCGTCCCGCAGACCAACAATGTGTTCGCGGCCCTGACCATCGAAGAGAACCTCGAGATGGGGATGTTCCAGCGGCCCAAGGACTTCGCCGAGCGCTTCGATTTCGTCGCGGAACTGTTCCCTGAACTGGCAAAGCGGCGCGCCCAGCGGGCCGGCTCGCTCTCCGGCGGCGAACGCCAGATGGTGGCCATGGGGCGGGCCCTGATGATGGATCCGGCCGTGCTCCTGCTCGATGAGCCCTCGGCGGGCCTCTCCCCCGTCAAGCAGGATGAAACCTTCCTGCGGGTTCACGAGATCAACCGCGCCGGCGTCTCCGTGATCATGGTGGAGCAGAACGCGCGGCGCTGCCTGCAGATCTGTGACCGCGGCTACGTCCTGGACCAGGGCAGGGACGCATACACGGGTACCGGCCGGGAGCTCATGAAGGATCCCAAGGTCATCCAGCTGTACCTGGGCACCTTGGCCGACACCGTGGACTGACTCCTGCCGTCCAGAAGGGCCGTCACCAGCCGGTGGCGGCCCTTCTGCGTACCCGGCGTGCCAGGGCTCCTGGCCGGTGTCCGGGCTCCGGCGGCAGCCACTTGAGGATGTGACCCGCTCAGCAAGCGTCACGCAGTGCAGGATTATGGGCAGCATCTTCTCTGGCTAAGCCGGTTTCCCGGGGTTCAACTGTCCTCGGCACTACTTAAAGCCTGTTGTGCGTGACGGTTGAGCCGAGCGCTCCTGAGCCCGGCGCTCCGCACGCAAAAGACCCCCGTCGGAACGGGGGTCTTTTGTGTTGTCCGGTGGAGAACGTCCTTACAGCTTGCCGAATTCTTCCTTGACGGGCTTGTAGGTGTTGTCATCCTGGTACTGGTAGATGCCGATGTAGGCTTCCGTCGGGTCACCGGCGTCGGAGAACGTTACGGGGCCGGACTGGCCGTCGTAGTCGATATCCTTGCCGTTACGGAGCAGGGTGACGCAGGAGGCGTAGGTGTTGCACTTCTCGCCGCCTTCGGACACGTCCTTGAGGTGCTTGGCGATGTCCGCGCCCTTGGTGCTCTTGGCTTCTTCGGTGGCCAGTGCGATCAGGTTCACGGCGTCGTAGGACTCGCCTGCGTAGCTGTAATCCTTGAGCGCCGGGTCGATTGCGAGGAGCTTCTTCTTGAAGTCATCCTTAGCGAAGGTGCCGGGGATGGTTCCCTGGGCGCCCTTCAGAGTGCCGGGCTTGAAGTCCTTGCTGTAGTCGGACATGTTGCCGTCCACCATGAAGATCTGGGTGGGCTTGACGCCCTTGCCCGTCATGAGCGGCACGATGCTCTTGGCCTGGTCGAAAGTGATCAGGGCGATGGCGTCCGGCTTGGCAGCGAGGACCTTGTCTACCTGGCTGCTGAACTGGGAATCGCCTTCGTTGAAGAGTTCCTGGGCAACAACCTTGCCGCCGGCGGCTTCAACCGCCGCCTGCACGTTCTTGGCCAGGCCGGTGCCGTAAGCATCGTTCAACACGATCATGCCGACCGTCTGGGCGCCGCAAGTGGTCATATAGTTGCCCAGGACCTTGCCCTGCAGAACATCGGAGGGGGCAGTGCGCCAGTAGAGGCCCTTATCATCCCAGGTGGTGAAATCCGGCGAGGTGTTGGCCGGCGAAAACTGGATCACTCCTGCGCCGGTGATCTGGTTGATCACGGTCTTGGAGACGCCCGAAGAGGCGGCACCGACAATGGCGCTGACGCCCTGGCCCAGCAGTGCGCTGGTGGACTGGGTGGCTATGTCCGTCTTGGTGTCGCCTGAGTCGCGGTGGATGACCTCGACGGGCTTGCCCAGCACGCCGCCGGCGTCGTTGACTTCCTTGATGGCAAGGTTGACGCCCGCGATTTCGGGCGGGCCGAGGAAGGCCAGGGACCCTGTCGTCGGCAGCAGTGAACCGATCTTGAGCGGGGTCTCGATGGTGGTCGAGGAAGGGGGCACGGAGCCGGCCGCGTTGGCCGCGGTGCTGGATCCGGCGGATGCGCTCGCGGCCGGGCAAGAGATGCCTGCGGCCTGGCCCGAAGCCGAAGCCGAACCGGTTGACGATGGCGTGGACGAACCGCCACAAGCCGTGGCCAACAGGGCGACGCCAAGGCTAAGCACTGTGAGCTTAGCCATGCGCGGCGCCACCTGCGGGAGTGAAGTCATAGAGAATCTCCTCGATCTAAAGGTGCGAACGGCCTTTGACGCGAAAGATCAGGTGTTCCTGATTTAGATTCAAGCTAGTGCAATTTCCGCGTGAAAATAAGTGACTA
Source organism: Arthrobacter sp. UYEF3 (assembly GCF_040546245.1). Taxonomy (NCBI): domain Bacteria; kingdom Bacillati; phylum Actinomycetota; class Actinomycetes; order Micrococcales; family Micrococcaceae; genus Arthrobacter; species Arthrobacter sp. UYEF3. The sequence continues at coordinate 78,936 of NZ_JBEPNK010000010.1, read as the reverse complement.
CGGTCACATCCTTATAACACTCGCTGCATATCGGAAATCAGGCCGGACCTGGGCCCCGCTCGGCGCGCCAAGCAAGGCCCCCGTACCGGTGTGTCGGTGCCGGACAGCGGCCGGGGGTGCGCGGCGCGAGTGGACGGCAAAACGCCCCCGAGCCGGTCGGGGCGACCGTGGCGCGGGGGCGCCTTTATGTTCCCTGCCGTGGGGTGCTGTTGGCCCGCGGGCCCATGGAAGCCCACGATCCCCCTTGACCGGGGAATCCGGGCCTCAGTTTGTACCCCAGGTGGGACTCGAACCCACAACACGCGGATTTTAAGTCCGCTGCCTCTGCCAATTGGGCTACTGGGGCGCCCGGCCCATGATATCCCGCCGGAGGCCGCTACGCCGCCGACGTCGGCACGCCGAACGGCTTGGCGTAGCGGAAGGCAGCGCTGATGCCGCCCGGCCAGACCGCCAGCGGCAGCAACTGGAAGCGTTCTGCCCACGCCGGATCCGGAGTCTGCACGCCGAGCGAGGTGGAGGGCACAAAGCCGAACCGAGCGTAGTAGTCGGGGCTGCCCAGCAGTGCGATGCCGCGCTCCCCCGCGGCATTCGCCCGGTCGATGGTTTCCTTCATGAGCGCCGATCCGATCCCGTGGCGCTGCAGCCGCGGCGTCACCCCGAGCGGCCCCAGGCCGAGCAGCTGCAGTTCCCCCGCCCAGCCGCGGGTGCTGATCACGTGGCCCACGATTTCGCCGTCGAGCTCCGCCACGATGCTGAAGTCGGGCAGGTACTCCTCGCAGTCGAATAGCCGCCGGAGCAGCTCCACCTCTTCCGGCTCCCCGTCGACCGGCAGGCCTGTGAGGGGCGAGATGGCGAACGCTGCGGCGGTGAGGGCCAGGATCGCATGCCGGTCTGCCGGCTGTTCGGTGCGCAGGACCAGCGCTGGCGCCGGCAGCTGTCCGCCGTTGGCCGAGCGGCTGCCGGCAGACAACTCATGGAGGACCTCCAGCGCGCGCTCGGCGTCGGCCGCCGGAACCAGCAGATGGTCGTGGTGGAACCCGGCCAGCACGTTGCAGCTGATCTTCGCCTCGGTCAGGGCGGCGCCGACGGCGGCAGTGAGCCCGACGGCTTCGAGTGAGGAATGCACCTGCAGGGTGATCCAGGCGGCCACGAAGTCGTAGCTCAGGCCCAGGGCATCTGCGTCGGGCCTGGGCAGCACCACTGTCAGGCCCTCGGCCTCGCGGACGGCGGCAGCGATGTGGCCGCCCAGCGGCTTGCCGTGCGGCCACAGGGCGTAGACATACTCACCCTCCCGGACCACCGGATGCAGGGAGGCGAGCAGGGTAAACAGGTCCTTTTCGGCAGCAGTCATGGGCCAAGTCTAGGCGGGACGGCCCTTCGCCCGCCGTCCCGCGCTGTGCACCAACGACGACGGCGGCCGCCCTGGAAGGGAACGGCCGCCGTCGACGGACTGCTGTGGACTACTTGGAAGCCGCTGAGACAGTTTCCCTTGCCGGCGCCTCGGCCGGCTTCCCGGCAGCCGGAGCCACGGCCGCCACGGCCGGCTTCGGAGCGGGAGTCGCTGCAGCCACGAAGGCTCCGCGCGGGTTGTCCAGGTCGATCAGCTGGGTGGTGTCGCGGCCCAGGAAAAGGGCCCAGAACCAGCCGGAGATGACGCGGATCTTGCGTTCAACTGTCGGCATGGCCAGGCCGTGGTAGCCGCGGTGTGCAAGCCAGGCCAGCGGGCCCTTGAGGCCGATGCGGCCGACGAGGTTGATGTTGGCAACGCCCTTCCATTGGCCGAAGCCGGCGACGGCACCCAGGTTCTTGTGCTTGTAGTCCTTGAGTTCCTTGTCCCAGCGGGAGGCCCACAGGTTCTTGGCGAGGCGCTTGGCCTGGCGCAGCGCGTGCTGGGCGTTAGGGACGCAGGTGCCGTCCGGCAGGCCGCTGCCCGACAGGTCCGGGACGGCCGCGATGTCGCCGGCGGCCCAGGCGTTATCGACGATGCCTTCGTCGCCGGAAATCCGTAGGTCGGGGAGGACGCGGACGCGGCCGCGGGGTTCGAGCGGGAAGTCGGTGGAGCGCACCATCGGGTTGGCCTGCACACCGGCAGTCCAGACCAGGGTGTCGGACTCGAATTCCTGCGCCGGGGTCTTGTCCGGCAGGTTGATGAGCTTCAGCGAACCTTCGGCGTTGTCCAGCGAGGTGTTGAGCAGCACCTCGATGCCGCGGCTGCGCAGGTGCTCGACGACCCATTCAGCCTGCTTGGCCGTGACCTCGGGCATGATCCGGCCCATGGCCTCGACCAGGACGAAGCGGACTTCCTCCTGCTTGACGCGCGGATTGTTTTTGACCGCGGCGCGGGCCAGATCTTCCATTTCTGTGATGCACTCGATGCCGGCGAAGCCGCCTCCGACGACCACGAAGGTCAGGGCGCGGGCGCGTTCAGCCGGGTCGGTCATGAGCGAGCCGGCTTCGATACGCTCCAGGACGCTGTTGCGCAGCGCGACGGCTTCCTCGATGGTCTTCAGGCCGATGCCCTTTTCCGCGAGGCCCTTGATCGGGAACGTGCGGGTGATAGCACCCGCGGCCAGCACGACGTCGAAGTAGGGGATCTCGAAGTTCTCGCCGCCGCCAGCCGGTGCCACCACGGCCGTGCGGTTGGCGTGGTCGATCGAGGTAACGCGGCCCTGGACCAGTTCGGTCTGCTTGAGGTGCTGGCGGTGCGAGACGACGGCGTGGCGTGCCTCGATGTTCCCGCCGGCAACTTCCGGCAGGAAGGGCTGGTAGGTCATGTAGGGCAGTGGATCCACGAGGGTGACGATGCCACCGGCATTCGCGATCTTCTTCTGCAGTTTGAGTGCTACGTAGAGGCCGACGTACCCGCCGCCGACGACGAGTACCCGGGGACGGTCCTGGAGCTGGGGGGTAGATGCCATGGTCCCAGAATACCGTAGTTTGTGAAAATCTTCACTAACTACCCGGGGTGTGCGAATCTACGGCATCCGGGGCCGCGCTTTCCGTGTTGTCCGGCCCCGTGTTTCCCGGACCCGTGCCGGTGCCGGTGCCGCGCACCGCGCTCCGGAGCTGGAGGGCGGCGGCCGCGATGATGCAGACGAAGAGGGCGCCGAAGCCCAGCACCACCATCGCCGGGACGGCACTGTCGGCGGGCGACGGAGCTTTGGCTACCGGAACGGTCGCTTCGGGCAGCGTCGGCGCCGCGCTGGACGGGCTGGGCAGCGCAGCGGGTTCTGAGCTGACGGGATTTCCGCGCCGGTGCACGCGGATCCAGTCCGAAATCGACCCCAGGGGGTTCGCCGTGCTCTCCGGGACGTCCGCCTTGAGCGCGGCCTCCGCGTCGAGCACGCCGAAGCCGTACAGCGGGTCCTTGCCCCGAGCCCCGGCATCCTTGGCGGTGCTGACAATCCGGTTGATGACCTGGCTGGCGGACATGTCCGGCCACTTGGAACGGATCAGGGCAGCGACGCCGGCCACGATAGGTGTGGCGCCCGAGGTGCCTGCCCACTCCGCGTAGCCGCCGCCGGGCAGGCCTCCCGCCAGGCTCTCGGCCGGCGCTGCCACGCCGATGCTGATGCCCTGCGACGAGGAGTCGATGCTGGCGACACCCTTGCGGTCCAGGCCGGCCACCGTCAACACACCGGGAATCGTCGCAGGGGCACCCACCTGGACGTTGCCGCCCACCCGGTTGCCGGCTGCAGCTACGATGACGACGTCCTTCTGTTCGGCATACAGGAACGCGGCATCCCAGCTCTGCGGCCACTCCGGGGAGGTGCTGCCGAGTGAGATGTTGATGACGCGGGCCCCGTTGTCCACGGCCCAGCGGACCGCGGCGGGAATCTGGTCCTGGTCGCTCTTGCCGCCGGGGTTGGCCGATCCGAGCCAAGTGGACACCGAGAGGAGCTGGGCTTCCGGTGCCACCCCCACGATCCCGTCCGGACCCGGCCCCTGGCCGGGAGATGCGCTGGCACCGGGAGATGCGCTGCCGCTGGGACTGCCGCCGGGAGATGGACTGGCGCTGGGACTGCCGCTGGCGCTGGGACTGGGACTGCCGCTGGCGCTGGGACTGGGGCTGGCGGGCTGGTGCCCTCGACCGGCGAGCATGGTCGCTACGAGGGTGCCGTGCTCGGGTTTGGCGCCAATGCTCTTCTGGCCGTCGGCGGCGCCCGCTCCGGACACGTCCGTTCCCCCGGTCAGCACATCCTTGAGGTCCGGATGCTTGCCGTCCACGCCGCTGTCGATCACGGCGACCTTGACGTTCGCGCCCTTCGAGACTTCCCAGGCCTTGGTAATGCCGGACTCGGCCAGCCAGTATTCCTTGTCCCTGGTGGCATCAGCGTTGGCCGCGGGTGCCACCGCCAGTGCTGCCGCGACACTCCCGCCGGCCAGGGCCAGGGCCATTAATGCGGAGGCGGTCCGGCCGTGCCGGGCTGTTGCTCTGGTCATTCGAGTCCAATCGGCGGTATGTCTGAGGGCGCCGCGGCTTGGCGCAAAAGCTAGCTGATGCTCAGGGCAATCCCGTCCAGAATATCGTGTTCGCTGGTCAGCACCGACGTGATCCGCCCGTCCGTGGCGGCCGCCATCCGTTCCAGCACCCTGCGCCAGACAAGGCCGCCGGCGCCGATCACGTCTACGCGACCCGGATGCATGAACGGCAGGGCGGCACGGTCCTCCCGGGTCATTTCGAGTAGGGAGGTGCATGCTTCCCGCACCGTGGCCAGGTCAAGTTCCGTGCCGTGGATCGCCGCCGGTGAGTACTCGGCCAGCTTCAGCGCATGGGCGGTGATGGTGGTGACCGAGCCCGCGACGCCGATCAGGGCGGTAGCACGGTCCAGCGGCACCGTCTGGGCCGCGCGGCTGATGGCGGCGTCGACATCGGCTTCCGCCGCAGCGATCTGCTCCGCCGTCGGCGGGTTGTCCACCAGGTGCCGTTCGGTCATCCGAACGCAGCCGACGTCGACCGACTTGGCGGCGATCACCCCGTCCTGGTCGCCGAGCACGAACTCCGTGCTGCCGCCGCCCAGGTCCACCACCAGCACCGGGTCCTTGCCGCGCGAGGGAAGGACGCTGCTTGCTCCGGCGAAGGACAGCGCGGCTTCCTCGTCTCCGCTGATCACCTCGGGTTCAACGCCGAGCAGCTCGCGGACGCCGTCGATGAAGACCTGCCGGTTGCGGGCGTCCCGGGTGGCGGAGGTAGCCACGAAGCGGACCTGCCCGGCGCCGTGGCGGCGGATCAGTTCGGCATAGTCGCGGGTGGCCTCAAGGGTGCGGTCCAGTGCGTCCTGGGCGAATTCGCCGGTCGCGTCGACGCCCTGGCCGAGCCGGACCACGCGCATTTCACGCACGACGTCGGTCAGCTTCGGCGCGCTGCCGACGGGCGTAACCACGTCGGCGATGAGCAGTCGGATGGAGTTGGTGCCGCAGTCGATCGCGGCGACTCGGCTCATCGGCCGGCTCCCGTGCCGGTGTCCCCAACGCCGGTGTCGAGAGCAGCCTCGTCCTCGGGGCCGTCGGTGCGGGGTTTCCGGACCGGGGCCGGCCGTCCGACGATGTCCGGAAGCCCCTGCGGGCCGTGCCGGCTCAGGTCCCGGGAGGGGGCCTCCCCTTCGGTGTCCCAGGCGCCGTCGCAATAGCATCGCTCGCGCGTCCACCACTGGCTGATGCCGGTGAGGGCCTCGTCTCCCAGCGGGTTGACGCCGGGCCCGGCCGCGAGCGAATGCCCCACCAGGACGTGCAGGCACTTGACGCGCGTGGGCATGCCGCCGGCGGAGATCCCGTCGATCTCCGGCACGGCGCCGATGCCGGACCGGGTTCCAATCTCGGCACGGGCCACCAGATACGCAGCGTGCGCTGACCGGTAGTCGTCCGCCAGCGGCGCGTCGGCGCCGAGCCGTTCGTTCATCTCATTCATCAGCCCGGCCGCTTCCAGCCGGGACACGGCAGCGGTGATGACCGGGTGGGTCAGGTAGAAGGTGGTGGGGAACGGCGTGCCGTTGCTGAGCCGCGGCGAGGTGGCCGCCACCAGGGGGTTGCCGCAGACGCAGCGGGCAGGGATTTCTACCACGTCCCGCACCGGCCGGCCAAGCTGGCGGCTGAGCACGTCCAGATCCCGGGCCGACGGTCGGCGCGAATCCGCCCCCGCGAGGGCCCTGGTGGCTTCGACGGGGTTATCCGCCCGGGGATCGTTTCTCTGGTTCTGGTCCACTGGCGCGGCACCTTCCTGCCCTGGTTGAACTACCGGGCTGCGGTAATCCGGCGGCGGGCGCCGCTCCTAGTCTGTTGCCGACCGCCTGATGGACTCCCAGAGAGTGTCCACCCACGGCAGATTGGCCGGGTCTGCGGCCGTTCCTGCGGCCGCGCCGGCACCGCTCGCCACGGCGGGAAGATCGCTGCCGAAAACCCAGTAGCCGGTTTCGCCGGGCATAACCATGTTAATCCGGTCGCGGGCCTGTTGCTTCACGTAGTTCGGGTCCTGCCAGCGCGAGACCTGGCGCTTCAGGTCCGTCTGCTTCGCCTGCTTGGCCGAGATGTCCGCCTGCAGCGCTGCGATCTCGGCGCGTTTGTCGACGAAGATCTTGACCGAGGGCGCCAGCATGATGGTGATGGCGACCATCACCAGCGCCAGCGCCAGCATACGGCCGGAGAAGGCCTTCGCCGGGACCGGGTCCAGGCCTTCCGCTGCCCCGCCGGTGTCCCCGGCTTTGTTATCGGCTTTGTTAGCGGCTTTGTTATCGGCTTTGTTAGCTGCCGTGTCGGTGCGTGCCGGCGGCGTGTCCGGCCCGCCCCCGCGCCGGGAGCCGCCGAAATCGGCCCTGATAACGTCGCCGCCGTCGACTGCTGTCCCCTGGCCGGTGGCCGCTGAATTCGAGGCCGCAGCGGCGGCCCGGGGAACCTTGGGACGGCGGGTTGCCATGTCACTCCTTCAAAGCGGGCCAAAACAGAGCCGGTGGCCATGGTCATTCCACCATAGCCACCGGTCCCTGCTTTCTGCGGGTATTAGCCCTTGAAACGCGGGAACGCGCTGCGTCCGGCGTAGCGTGCGGCGTCGTCGAGCTCTTCCTCGATGCGCAGCAACTGGTTGTACTTGGCGACGCGCTCGGAGCGGGCCGGGGCGCCGGTCTTGATCTGGCCCGCGTTGGTGGCCACCGCGATGTCGGCAATCGTGGTGTCCTCGGTTTCGCCGGAGCGGTGCGAGGTGATGGTGGTGTAACCGGCGCGCTGGGCCAGGGACACGGCGTCGAGCGTTTCGGTCAGCGAGCCGATCTGGTTAACCTTGACCAGCAGCGAGTTGGCGGTCTTCGAATCGATGCCGGTCTGCAGGCGCTCCGGGTTCGTGACGAACAGGTCATCGCCCACGATCTGGACCTTGTCGCCGATTGAATCGGTGAGGGTCTTCCAGCCTTCCCAATCGTTCTCGTCCAGCGGATCCTCGATCGAGACCAGCGGGTAGTCGGCGACCAGCTCCGCGTAGTATGCGCTCATCTCGGCGGAGCTGAGGGCCTTGCCTTCGAACTGGTAGGCGCCGTCCTTGAAGAACTCGGAGGAGGCGACGTCGAGAGCCAGCGCGATGTCCTTGCCCGGGGTGTAGCCGGCGTTCTTGATGGCTTCCTGGATCAAGTCCAGGGCGGCGCGGTTGGACGGCAGGTTCGGGGCGAAGCCGCCCTCGTCGCCGAGGCCGGTGGCCAGGCCCTTGGACTGCAGCACCGCCTTGAGCGCGTGGTAGACCTCGACGCCCCAGCGCAGGCCCTCGGAGAAGGTTTCGGCGCCGAGCGGGACAACCATGAATTCCTGGATGTCAACATCCGAGTCGGCGTGCGAGCCGCCGTTGAGGATGTTCATCAGCGGCACCGGTAGGACGTGCGCGTTCGGGCCGCCCAGGTACTTGTACAGCGGCAGGTCGGCCGAGGCGGCCGCGGCGTTGGCGACAGCCAGGGAGACGCCCAGGATCGCGTTGGCGCCGAGCTTGCCCTTGTTGGGGGTGCCGTCCAGGTCGATCATGGTCTGGTCGATGCTGCGCTGGTCGGTCGCGTCGAAGCCGATCAGCGCGGGCGCGATCTGGTCGATGACGGCGTCGACGGCCTTCTGGACGCCCTTGCCCAGGTAACGGCTCTTGTCGCCGTCGCGGAGCTCCACGGCCTCGTGCTCGCCGGTTGAAGCGCCGGAGGGGACTGCTGCGCGGCCGATCTGGCCGTCGGAGAGCAGAACTTCAACTTCTACTGTCGGGTTGCCGCGGGAATCGAGGATCTCGCGGGCGTGGATGGCATCGATAAGCGCCATGAATATGCTCCTTTGGGTGAAGCGGTCTGCTGGGAATCTGACTGCCGGAAATCTAGCGGTGGTTCGAGCTGAAAACCGACGTCCTCGTCGCCTCTAGCCTAGTCGAGAGCGGGCAACGTTACGGCAGGCTATCCAGTCCCCGGACGCCGCGGCGGCGTGCCGGGGCCGCGGGGGGTGTTGAGCTGGAAGCGCCGGTTGGCCGCGCGCAGGGCGCGTTCGGCGTCCAGACCGTCGCGGCGGGCGGCCGCGACAATGCCGAACAGCAGCTCGCCGAGTTCTTCCTCGCTGGCCCGCGCAGCGTCCCAAGCAGGCTCGGTGGCCGGCGGCAGCCCGGCGCGGGCCGCGCGGTCCAGCATCTTCTGTGCCCGGGCCAGCGCCGGCAGGGCGGCCGGCACGCCCCCGAGCGGGTCGCCGTGTTCGGGCTTCTCGGCCTTCTTGACGGCGTCCCAGCTCAGCACGATCTGCTGCAATGTGGCGGGGAAGGAATCCTGGAGGGACCCGTCGGGGCGGAAGACGTGCGGGTTGCGCCGGACCATCTTGTCCCGCAGGCCCCGGGCGACGTCGTCGAAGTCGAAGGCGCCGCGCTCCTCGGCGAGCCGGGCGTGCAGCACCACCTGCAACAGGACGTCGCCGAGTTCCACCTGGAGCTCGGAGTCGCCGCCGCCGGCCTCGATGGTTTCGGCTACTTCGAAGGCCTCCTCGAGGAGGTATTCCACAAGGGATTCGTGGCTGAGGGCGCCCATCCAGGCGCAGTGGACGCGCAACTGGGCAATCACGTCCAGGAGCGCGTCCACTGCGCTGGCGTCGTTAGCCAAGATCGGCGTAAGCCTCGTTGATGTACTCGACCAGGGCTTCCTTTTCCTCCAGCGGCAGGAATGCGGCCTCGGCAGCGTTCAGGGTCAGCTCGAGCAGGTCGTCAAGGTCGTAATCGAAGGTCTCCACTAGCAGTTCGAACTCGTCGGTGAGGGTCACGCCGCTCATCAGCCGGTTGTCCGTGTTGATCGTGACGTTGAAGCCAAGCTGGTAGAGCATGTCCACGGGGTGGCTTTCGATTCCCGCGCCGAAGCCGGCGATGGCGCCGGTCTGCAGGTTGGAGGACGGGCAGATTTCTAGTGCGATGCCCCGGTCCCGGACCCAGCTTGCGAGCTCGCCGAGGGTCACGAGCCCGATGTTGTCGTCGACTTCGTCGCTGTCTGAGTCGACGTCGGCCGCCTCCGCGGCGCCGTCCTCCTCGAACTCGACGGTGACGTCTTCGGCGATCCGCACGCCGTGGCCCAGGCGCAGCGCCCGGCCGTCCACCAGCGCGGACTGGATGCTCTCCAGGCCGGCGGCCTCGCCGGCATGGATCGTTGCCGGGAAGTTGTGCTGGGCCAGGTAGGTGAACGCGTCCTTGAAGCGGGCGGGCAGGAAGCCGTCCTCGGCGCCGGCAATGTCGAAGCCCACGGCACCGTTGTTGCGGTGCCGGACGGCGAGTTCGGCGATTTCCTGGCCGCGGTCGGCGTGGCGCATGGCCGTGATCAGCTGGCCGACCTGGATATCACGGCCGGTCTCGGCGACGGCGTCGACGCCCGCGTCGAGTCCGGCCTGGACAGCCTCAACGGCGTCGTCCAGGGACAGGCCCTGCTGCAGGTGCTGCTCCGGGGCCCAACGCACCTCGCCGTAGACGACGCCGTCGTCCGCGAGGTCCTCGACGAATTCCTTGGCGACGCGGAACAGGCCTTCCTTGGTCTGCATGACGGCGATGGTGTGGTCGAAAGTCTCGAGGTAGCGAACCAGCGAGCCGGAGTCGGCGGATTCGCGGAACCACTCCCCCAGCGCGACCGGGTCGGTGGAGGGCAGGGTGTGGCCGGCCTGTTCGGCAAGCTCAATGATGGTGGCGGGGCGCAGTCCGCCGTCCAAGTGGTCGTGAAGGGAAACCTTGGGGAGGCCCTTCAGGTCGAAGTCGAGGTCGGGGGCAGCGTCAGGATTAGTCTCAGTCACGTTCCAACCATAGGGTCGGACGGCGCCGTGCGCTACTTGCGCGACGCGTCACTGTCCGCGGGCCGGGCGCTGCGTGCGGGGCCGGCTGCCGGGACCGCGCCACCGTCCGGCGCGCCGCCGTCCGGCGCGGTCTCGTCCGTCGCGGTCTCGTCCCCCGCCGCCGGGGCGTCGTGCCGCCCGAGGCGGTTGTGCCACCAGCGCAGCGTGTGGTCGATGGCCACGCCGAGGATAATCGCGAACACGACGGCGATCCCGGCGCTCAGGAGCGGGTTGTGGTGCAGCCAGGGGAAGGAACTGGCCAGGATTCCGATCCCGATCGAGTAGATCACCCAGGTGAGGCAGGCGAAGGCGTCCAGGAAGAAGAACCGGCGGCGCGGAAAGCCCGTAGTGCCTGCGACGTAGTTGACGGCCACCCGGCCCCAGGGAATGTAGCGGGCCGTGAAGATCAGCACGGCGCCGCGTTTTTCGAGTTCGTAGCGGGCCCAGCCGAAGACTTTTTGGACCTTGGGTTTGCGCATCCAGCGGAATCGCTCGAGGCCGATTTTGCTCCCCAGCAGATACGCCATGTTGTCACCGGCAATGGCGCCGACCAGGGCTGTGAGACCCAGGATCCACAAGTTGGGCTCACCGCTGTGCCGCGAGTAGGCGGCGAGTGCCACGATCAGGGTCTCACTCGGGAGCACCATGGCGAAGCCGTCAACGAAGAAGAAGGCCAGCAGCAGGGGGTAAATCCACCACTGGCCGGCTGCATGGAGCACGGCCTGATTAATGAACTCCACGCGGCTGTGCTCCTAGACAACTGAAGGGTCGGGACGTACCCGGGATGGACTGGGCTTAGAACTCACAGGCATACCGCACCGACGTGACATGAATCGCACCTAAGTGTCCCACGCGCGGGGCGTCCTGCGCTACGCGCCCGACATGATGACTGCGGCGGGTGGCGGCGCCGGCGGTGCGGGCGCACTCCGCACGAATTTTAGCCCTCTGCCGGCGGCGCGGACTGATCCGCTCCCAGCTCTTCCGGCAGCCTGCCGCGCAGCCTGCTGATGGCGAGGTCGACGGCGATGCCCAGGGAAATTGCGCAGATGATCGCGATGGTGGCGCCCAGCAGGTGGTTGTCGTCGAACCACTGGCCGAAGAACAGCCCGATGCCGACAGAGTAGCCGGACCACAGCATTGCGGACAGCACCGTGAGCCCGACGAAGTTGGAGTGCGGGTAGTTGGTGGCGCCGGCCGTCAGGTTGACGGCCACCCGTCCGATCGGGATGAACCGCGCCACCATGATCAGCGACGCCGGCCGTTTCCGGAGCTCGCCGCCGGCCCAAAGGACGGCCCGCTGCGCCCGGTGCCGGCGCATCCAGGCCCAGCGGCCGGTTCCGGTGGCACGGCCGATCAGGTAGGCGATGTTGTCCCCGGAAAAGGCGCCCGCGGCGGCCACCACGGTCAGCAGGACCGGGTTGGGCACATCGGCTGTCGCGGCGACGGCCGCCAGGCCAACCACTACTGATTCGCTCGGGACCGGCGGGAAAAAGCCGTCGATCAGGCAGCAGGCGAACACGAGGAGCAGGACCCAGGGTTGGCCTGCGGCTGCCAGGATGAAGTCGTTGATTGCCTGCACGGTTTCCTAACGCACGGCGGAACCCGGTTTCTCCCGGAATGGTGGTGCCAGTGTACTTCCCGGCCCGCCGCCACCCGGTTGCGCCATCATATGGGGCGGTCAAACCAGGGGTTTGGGGACCACAAGTGATAGGGCAACCGGGGTTTAAGCGATGCGGTCGATGATGAGTTGCTGCGCCGGGCGGGAGCCCTCGGGGGCGATCACGGCGGCGTGTTCGAGTGCTTCCTTGGCCCGCTCGAATCTCTCCGGGGTGTCCGTCAGCAAGGTCATCAAGGGCTCGCCGGCGCGGACCGTGGCGCCCGGTTTGGCGTGCATCCGCACCCCGGCCCCGGCCTGGACCTGGTCCTCCTTGCGGGCGCGTCCGGCGCCGAGGCGCCAGGCCGCGACGCCCACGGCCATGGCGTCGAGTTCCACCAGCACGCCGTCGGCCGGCGCGTAGAGGGTCTCGGATTCCCTGGCAACCGGGAGCTTGGCTCGCGGATCACCGCCCTGCGCCTCGATCATCCGGTTCCAGACGTCCATGGCGCGGCCGTCCTTGAGCGCGGCGCGCGGATCGGCGTCGTGGATTCCGGCACCGGCGAGCATCTCTTCGGCCAGCCGGACGGTGAGTTCGACGACGTCTTCCGGGCCCCCGCCGGCGAGGACCGCCACGGATTCCTCGACCTCGATCGCGTTGCCCGCGGTCAGGCCCAGCGGCGTGTCCATGTTCGTCAGGAGCGCCACCGTGTTGACCCCGGCGTCCTTGCCCAGCGCCACCATGGTCTCGGCCAGTTCCCGGGCCCGCGCCTCATCCTTCATGAACGCTCCGCTGCCTACCTTGACGTCCAGGACCAGCGATCCGGTGCCCTCGGCGATCTTCTTGCTCATGATCGAGGAGGCGATCAGCGGGATGGCTTCAACCGTGCCGGTCACGTCCCGCAGCGCGTAGAGCTTCTTGTCCGCGGGGGCCAGCCCGGCGCCCGCGGCACAGATGACGGCTCCCACGTCCTGCAGCTGGGCCAGCATTTCCGCGTTGCTCAGCGCCGCGCGCCAGCCCGGGATCGCTTCGAGTTTGTCCAGCGTGCCGCCGGTGTGGCCGAGGCCGCGGCCGGACAGCTGCGGGACGGCGACGCCGAACACGGCCACCAGCGGGGCCAGCGGAAGGGTGATCTTGTCCCCGACGCCGCCGGTGGAGTGCTTGTCCGTGGTGGCTTTCACGCCGCCGTCAGGCCGGCGCAGGCTGGAGAAGTCCATCCTCTCGCCGGAGGCGATCATCGCGGCGGTCCAGCGGGAGATTTCGGCCCGGTCCATCCCGTTGAGCAGGATGGCCATGTTGAGGGCCGCCATCTGTTCCTCGGCGATGGTGCCGCGCGTGTAGGCATCGATCGTCCAGTCGATCTGGGCGGCGCTGAGCACGCCCTTGTCCCGCTTGACGCGGATGATGTCGACGGCGTCGAACGCTTCCGCGTTACCGGCGGGAGTGTGGCTGCTGGTCTGTGTCACGGGGTCTCCTCCAGGTTTTCGGGGCCAAATGCGTCGGGAAGCACTTGGTCCATCGTTTTGATGCCGCGGGTGGTCATGAGCTCCAGGTCGGGGGCCCGGAATTCGTACAGCAGCTGCCGGCAGCGTCCGCACGGCATCAGCACGGAGCCGTCAGCGTCCACGCAGTAGAAGGCGCGCAGCAGGCCGCCGCCGGTCATCTGCAGGTTGCCGACCAGCACGCATTCGGCACATAGTGTGAGCCCGTAGCTGGCGTTCTCGACGTTGCAGCCGCTCACGATCCGGCCGTCCGCGGTGAGGGCCGCCGCCCCCACCGCGAACTTCGAATATGGGGCGTACGCGTTTTTCACCGCCGCGACGGCGGCCGCCTCCAGGGCGGCCCAGTCGACGCCGGGACCGGTGCCCCCGTCAGCACCGGCAGCACCGGCAGCACCGGGCGCGCCGGGATCATTGATTTCGGTCACCTTCCTCACCCCTTGACGTACGGTATGCCGTCGGCGGCAGGCGGCCTGGACCGTCCCACCAGGCCGGCCACCGCGATGACGGTCAGGGCGTACGGCAGCATCGCCATGAACTGGCTGGGCACGGGCGAGCCGATGATGGTGATGATGCTCTGCAGGTTGTCGGCGAAGCCGAACAGCAGCGCGGCCAGGAACGCCCCGATGGGGTTCCAGCGCCCGAAGATCATGGCGGCAAGTGCGATGTAGCCTCGACCCCCGGACATGTCCTTGCTGAACGCGTCCACCGACACCAGGGTGAAGAAAGAGCCGCCAATTCCGGCGATGGCGCCGCCCATGAGGACGTTGATGAAGCGGGTCCGGTTGACGTTGATGCCCACCGTGTCCGCCGCCTGGGGGTGTTCGCCGACGGCACGCACCCGCAGGCCCCACTTGGTGTGGAACAGCCCGACGTAGACCACGATCACGGCCACGTACATGAGGTAGCCGACCAGGGACTGGCGGAACAGGATGGGTCCGATGATCGGGATGTCGGCGAGGAACGGGATATCGACCGCCTGGAGCCGGCCGGGCTTGTTCAGCTGCTCCGGGTTCGCCGTGAGCAGGGTGGAGAACAGGAAGCTGGTGAGTCCGCTGATTAGGACGTTCAGCACGACGCCGACGATGATCTGGTTGACGAGGTATTTGATGCTCACCACGGCCAGGACCAGGGACACGAGGGCGCCGGCGACGGCCGCGGAGATGAGCCCGAGATAGACGTTGCCGGTCACGGTGGCGACGACGGCGGCGGAGAAGGCGCCGAGCAGGAGTTGGCCCTCGATGGCGATGTTGACCACGCCGGCCCGTTCGCACAGCACACCTGACAGCGAGCCGAACACCAGGGGCACGGCGAGGGTCACGGCACCGGCCATCAGTCCGCCGAGGGAAATGGACGGCTCGGGGTCACGGCCGCCCGCGACGATCCAGATCATGAACCCGATCAGGAAGACCACCGCGAAAATACCGCCCAGCCATCCCGGGGTGCGCCTCCGCTGCACGGTTAGGAAGCAGGCGTACCCGGCCAGTGCGAGCAGTAGGACGGAGCAGATCCAGCCCAGCGCCATCGAAGGCACGGTGATCTTCTCCACCCGGGCGACGCCCAGGGCGGCCAGGCCCAGAACGACGACGGCGGCGATGGTGGTGGCAGGGATCCAACGGTCCACTGCCCCGCCGTCGCGCCGCTGGTTGATCCAGCGGTAGCCGACGTAGGCGGCGGCAGCCAGCGCCACGGCCAGGGTGATCCACGCCGCCGCGGAGGAGGCGTTGGGGTCGCGCGCCTCGGCGATCCGGAACCCTGCCGATTTGGTGTTGGCCAGGAACCCGAACAGTCCGGTACCGAGGATGGCCAGCAGGCCCAGTCCGACGCCGGCTTTCCAGCTCACCAGTTCCGTTGCGCTTGCCGGCGCGCCGGTCCGGCCGTCGCCGGGAATGTTGCCGGTTCCCTTTCCGGGGCCCGGCTGCTTGCTGGCGGGAGATTGTGTTGTGGCGCTCATGCTGCCGCTCCGCTCTTAACGCCGCCGGTACGCGAACCAGCGGTCCCACCCGTGGTGGTTTTCTTCTTACGGGGGTTGAGTCCGAATATCGCACGGACCAGCGGCGGTGCTGCGATGAACAGCACGATGAGGGACTGGATAACGAGCACAATGTCGATCGGCGTCTGAGTCTGGGCCTGCATGGCCACGCCGCCGGCGCGGAAGGCGCCGAACAGCAGGCCCGCGAAGAAGGTTCCCCACGGCGTCGAGCGTCCCAGCAGCGCCACCGTGATGGCATCAAAACCGATGGAGGCGGCGACGCCGCCGGAAAGGTACTTTTCCGTGCCGGACACCTGGGCCACACCGGCCAGCCCTGCCAACGCACCGGCGATCGCCATCACCAGGATGGTGCTGCGGGCAACGTTGATGCCGGCGGTGCGGGCCGCGTTGGGGTTCGCGCCGACGGCCCGGAACTCAAAACCGATCGTGGAGCGGTTCAGCAGCCACCAGACGAAGACGGTGGCCACGATCGCGGCCAGGAAGCCTGCATGCAGGCGGAACTGCGGTCCGAGCAGTTCGGGGAACAACGCGGTGGAATCCAGGAACGGGGAGATCGGGTTGGTGGAACCCTTGCGCTGGTAAGCCGGCGTGGTGAGCAGGAACAGCAGGAGGAAGTTGGCGATGTAGTTGAGCATGATCGTCACGATCACCTCATGCGCCCCGGTGCGTGCCTTCAGCAGGCCGACGACGCCGCCCCAGACCGCGCCGCCGACCAGGCCGGCCACGATAACGACCAGCAGGTGCAGGCCGATCGGCAGGTGCCACGCAAAGCCGGCGTAGGCGCCAAAGAGCGCGCCGAAGATGATCTGCCCTTGCGCACCGATGTTGAACAGGCCGGCGCGGAACGCCAAGGCGACGCCCAGCCCGGCGCAGATCAGCGGGGTGGAGACGGTGAGGGTCTCGGTGATCGGGTACAGCTGCGCGCCCAGGTCTGCGCCGGCCCAGTTGAAGATGGAACCCTGCACCAGCGCGGTGTACGGACGGATGACTTCGGTCAGGAGGTCCCCGGGCTGCGCGAAGAAGTAGCCCGCGGCGGCCGCGACCTTGGGGTTGGTCACGGCCATCAGGATGCCGCCGAGCACGATGGCGAGCAGCACGGAGAGCACGGACACCATAGCGTTGCCGGTGAAGATCTGATGCAGCACGGACCCGCCGCCGTCCCGGTCCCGGCCGCGCCGCTGGGTCGCCGCCGGAACGGCGGAAGGCGGCATCTGGCCGCCGGCGGTGTCAAGAACGACGTCGGAGGCCGCAGCCTCGGAGGTGGTGCCGCCGGGTACCCGGGTTTCCGTGGACTCTGCCGCGTCGTTGTGGCCCGGGGCCTGCGGCTCCGGGGTTGTCTTCTCAGACACGGGATTCTCCTTCGTGGCCGGCAGGCTCCGGTACCGCCGCCGTCGTCGTGCCGCTGTGGGCGTGGGCGGAGGCGCTGGCTTCGGCTTCTGCGGCCGGGACGCCGGCCATCATCAGGCCCAGCACGTCGCGGGACGTGGTGGCGGGTACGATCCCCACCAGCCGTCCACGGTAGAGCACCGCGATCCGGTCGGCCAGCTGCATCACTTCGTCCAGTTCGGTGGAGACGATCATGACAGGCGTTCCGTGGTCACGTTCGGCGATGACGCGCTTGTGCACAAACTCGATCGATCCGACGTCGAGCCCGCGGGTGGGCTGGGAGGCGATAAACAAGCGCAGCGGACGCGAGAGCTCGCGGGCCAGGACGACCTTCTGCTGGTTGCCGCCGGAGAGGGTGCCCACCGCGGCCGACACGGACGGGGTGCGGACGTCGAATTCCTCGACCTTCTTGGCGGCGTTCTCCGCGATCACGCCGGGCTTCATGCCCACACCGCGCGCGAAGGGCGCCTGGTCGTAGAGGTCGAGGATCATGTTCTCGGAGATGGTGAACGTGCCGACGAGCCCGTCGAGGGTGCGGTCCTCGGGGACGAAGCCCACGCCGGCACCGAGGACATGCTTGACGCTTTTGCCCAGCAGTTCCTCGCCGTCGAGGGTGATGGATCCGGCCACGTGCGGCTGCACGCCCAGGATCGCCTCGGTCAGTTCCGTCTGGCCGTTGCCCTGCACCCCGGCGATGGCCAGCACTTCACCCTTGGCGATGTCGAACGACAGGTCATCGACGACGTGTTGGCCGTTGTGGTCCGTCACGGTCAGGTTGCGGACCTTGAAGGTCACCTCACCGGTTTTGGCCGGCGCCTTGTCGAGGGTCAGGCTCACGGTGCGGCCCACCATGGCGGAGGCCAGCTCGGTGGGAGAGGCCGTGGGGTCGGCCTGACCGACCACCTTGCCGCGGCGGATAACCGTGATGGTGTCCGAAATGGCCTTGACCTCACGCAGTTTGTGGGAGATGAAGACGATCGACTTACCGTCCCGTTTCAGCTGACGGATGATGTCGAGGAGTTCATCGGTCTCCTGCGGCGTCAACACCGCGGTGGGTTCGTCCAGGATGAGCATCTCGGCATCACGAACCAGGGCCTTGATGATCTCGACGCGCTGCTGGACGCCGACGGGCAGGTCCTCCACCATGGCGTCGGGATCGACGTCGAACCCGTACTGGTCCGAGATCCGGCGGATCTTCTCGCGCGTAGCTTCCAGGTTGAGCAGGCCGGCGGCTTTGGTCGTCTCGTTGCCCAGCGCCACGTTCTCAGCCACGGTGAAGACCGGGATGAGCATGAAGTGTTGGTGGACCATGCCGATCCCGGCAGCCATCGCCTCGCCGGGGTCCTTAAAAACGACGGGCTTGTCGTCGACCAGGATTTCACCCTCGGTCGGGTCGTACAGGCCGTAGAGCACGTTCATCAGGGTGGATTTCCCTGCGCCGTTTTCTCCCAGCAGGCAGTGCACCTGCCCCGGTTCGACGACCAAATCGATGTGGTCATTGGCTACCAGGGACCCGAATCGCTTCGTGATCCCTTTCAGTTCGAGTTTCAAAACCCCAACCAATCTGTGTGTGATGGATCTGCGCCGGCGCGCTGTCGGCGGCAGGGCAGCGGGTAATCCCAGCCTAGTGTCACGGGTGGTTCCTAGGCAGGGCAGGCTGCAGGCAAAAAAGGTGCCTGCAAGTCACTGCTGGCGGGACGTTGCCAGCAAAACAGAACGCGCTGCCCTTCGGCCGAGGTAACGGCGGAAGGGCAGCGCGCCCCGCGGTTTTGTGTTTACTTGGTCGGGCTGGACTTCGACTCGACCTTGACGTTGCCGGAGATGATGTCCTTCTTGAGCTGGTCCAGTTCGCTCTTCAGGTCTGCCGGCACAGCGGAATCGAGATCGTGGAACGGGGCCAGCGCCACGCCGCCGTTTTCGAGGGTTCCGATGTACGGTGCGGCGTCGAACTTGCCGTCCTTGTCGTCCTTGATGACCGTCTCCACCGCGGTGGACATGGTCTTCTGGACGGAGGAGAGGATCACGGACTTGTATTCCGCGGCGGTCAGGTAGCCATCGGAGTCGACCCAGATGAGCTTGGCGTCCTTGCCCTTGGACTTGGCGTCGAGGATCGCGCTGCCCGCGCCGCTTCCGACGGGCCCGGCCACGGGCAGGACGATGTCGGCGCCCTGGTCCAGGAAGCCCTGGGTCAGGACCTTGCCCTTGTCGACCTGCTTGAAGTCACCGACGAAGGTGCCGTCCTGCTTGTCCTTGTCCCAGCCGATGAGCTGGACGTTCTTGCTCTTCTTCTGGTTGTAGTACTTCACGCCGTCGGCAAAGCCGTCCATGAAGATGGTGACGGTCGGGATGTTGATGCCGCCGAAGGTGGCGACCTTGCCGGTCTTGGAGGTGCCGGCTGCCAGGTAGCCGGCCAGGAAGGCAGCCTGGGCCGTGTCATAGACGATCGGCTTGACGTTCTTGGGGAACGTGGGGTCGTTGTAGTCGATGATGGCGAAGTGGCTGTTCGGGTTGGCCGTCGCGCTGGACTTCGTGGCGTCGCCGAGCAGGAAGCCGACGGTCACGGTGAGCTTGCAGCCCTGCTGGACCATGGAGCGAAGGTTCGGGTCGTAGTCCGTGTCGGCCTTGGACTGGACGTGCTTCTCCTGGATGCCGAGGTCCTTCACGGCGCTCTGCAGGCCCTCGTAGCCGGACTGGTTGAACGACTTGTCGTCGAATCCACCGGAGTCGGACACCATGCATGCGGTGTAGTCCGATGTGGTCGCTGAACCTGAGGCGCCGGACGAGGACGGGGCGGCCCCGCAGCCGGTGAGCAGCAGGGCGGCCGCACCCGCGGTGGCGACGCCAGCCATGGAACCGCGCTTGAAGGTTGCGCGCAGTGAGTTCTTCAAAGTTCCTCCAGGAAGGGTAGGCGCTACGACGGGAGTTCAATGAGTGTCCGCTTACGGTAACTTGTCCCGAAACACTGTTGTCACTGATGCATTCGCAGCACTGCGCCGAAGCGCACTGATGCCAGTTACTTTAGTGTCCTGGAACACGTCGGCTAACACACTTCACAGCAGTTTCCCAGATTGTTGAGAACTTGTTACCAAGCGGAGGCACTACCCTCCCGAAACGCGCGCAGGGCCCCGAACTCGGTGAGTTGGGGGCCCTGCGTCTGCGGAGCGCGCGGCAGTACCGGCCTGAGGACCGTTGCGGCCGGCCGGTACTAGAGGCGGACCAGCATCTTCCCGGTGTTGGCGCCATCGAGGAGGTCCATGAAGGCCTGCGGCGCGTTCTCCAGCCCGTCCACGATTGTCTCGTCGTAGCGGACCGTGCCGTCGGCAAGCCAGGCTGCCATCTGCCCGGCGAACTCGGCAGCGTGCTGCTGCTGACTGAAGACCAGGAAGCCGCGGAGGGTCAGCTGCTTGCCGATGGCGATGGCGAGGTTGCGGGGTGCGGCCGGCGCTTCGGTCGAGTTGTATTGCGCGATGGCGCCGCACAGGGCGACGCGGCCGCCGACGTTGAGCACCGACAGCGCTGCTTCCAGGTGCTCGCCGCCGACGTTGTCGAAGTAGACGTCGATGCCGTGCTCCCCCGCCGCCTGTTGAAGCAGCTCACGGACGGGACCGTCGTGGTAGTTGAAGGCGGCGTCGAAGCCCAGGTCCAGCAGCCGTGCGACCTTTTCCGGCGTGCCGGCGCTGCCGATCACTCGCGAGGCGCCCTTGGCCTTGGCGATCTGTCCCACGAGGGAGCCCACGGCTCCGGCCGCTCCGGAGACGAACACGGCGTCGCCGGGTTTGAACTCGGCGATCTTGAGCAGCCCGGTGTACGCCGTCAGGCCGGTCATCCCGAGCGCGCCGAGGAACGCCGACGCCGGTGCCAGGTCGGTGCGCGCCGGCGTCGTCGCGCCGGCATCCAGCACCGCGTATTCGCGCCAGCCGAGGGCGTGCACGACGGTGTCCCCCACCAGGAGGCCCGCGGAGCGGGAGGCGATCACCTCGCCGACGGCCCCGCCGTCGAGCGCGGCGTCGAGGACGAACGGCGCGGAGTAGGACTTTACATCGTTCATCCGGCCACGCATGTAGGGATCCACGGAGATGAAGAGGTTGCGGACCAGGACCTGGCCGTCCTGCAATTCCGGCAGCGGCGACTCGGCGAGGCGGAAGTTGTCCGGCACCGGCCGGCCGTGCGGCCGGGACGCGAGCTGGATTTCCCGGGTGGTGGCGGGCAGGGCGCTGTTTTCGGTGTGGGTGCTCACGCGGCGACCTCCAGGATCTTGATGTCCACGGTGATGTTGCCCCGGGTGGCGTTGGAATACGGGCAGATCTGGTGCGCCTTGGCGACCAGCGCCTCGGCGGTCTGACGGTCCACGGCCGGCAAGGCGATCTCGAGTTCGGCGCCGAGGCCGTAGCCCGCCCCCTCCTCCAGCGCACCGAAGTGAATCTTGGCGGCAACCGCCGAGTCCGTCAGGTCGGCGCGTTCCTGGCGGCCGACGAGGCGCAGGGCCGAGTGGAAGCAGGCCGCGTAGCCGGCAGCGAAGAGCTGCTCCGGGTTCGTACCTTCGCCGGTGCCGCCAAGTTCCACCGGGCTGGCGAGGCTGACGGCGAGTTTGCCGTCGCTGCTTTGGGCGATGCCGTCACGTCCGTCGCCGGAGGCCAGTGCTTCGGCGGTGTAGAGAGTTTTCAAGGTGTTCCGTTCTAGTGGGCGGTCTTTTAGTGGGAAGTCTTTTGGTGGGGGCCGGGGAGAGCCGGAGCGCAGTGCCGCAAGGGACGGCACACAGTGCAGTGGTCAGCGGGTGGAATGCAGGGCGGCCGTGAGCCGGCCCAGTGTCTCGCGCAGCTGGTCGAGTTCGGCGGCCGACAGGCCGGCGGCGTCGGCGAGTCGCTGCGGGATCGCGGTGGCGCGCGCGCTGAGGGCGGCGCCGGCCGCGGTGAGGAAGACCTCGACGCGCCGTTCATCCGTGGCGGACCGCCGTCGTTCCACGAAACCGAGCGACTCGAGCCGCTTGAGCAGCGGCGAAAGAGTTCCTGAATCCAGGCCGAGTTCCTGGCCCAGATTCCGGACACTGCGGGGCTGGTCCTCCCAAAGCACGATCATCACGAGGTATTGGGGGTAGGTCAGGCCCAGCTCGTCAAGCATGGGCCGATATGCGGCGGTGGCGGCCCGCGACGCCGCATACATGGCAAAGCACACCTGGCGCTTCAGCCGCGGAGCGTCGAGCCGGGAAGCGTCGAGAGGTTCGGTTTCAGTCACCCAAGAAGACTAGCCCACAATTCAATTGTGCACACCCATTTTGCCGAACGTCGCCGCTGGGACGTCCGCGCAGCATGCGGCTACGCGCGGGCCGGACTACGGGTCAGGGGTGCGGCTTACGGGAGGCGGAGGTCCCGGATGGTGCGCAGGGCGGCGGCGGTGAGCACGCGGATACCCAGCCCCAGGGAACGTTCGTCCAGGATGTAGTCGCCGCGGTGCAGGTCATACTCTTCCCCGCCGGGGGTCTTGGTGCCGAGCCGCATCATTGCGCCCGGCAGGTCGGCCAGGAACCAGGCGAAGTCTTCGCCGCCCATGGACTGGGGCGTCAGCACAACGGAACTCTCGCCGAGTTCGGCGCGGGCCGCGGCCTCGATCAGCGCAGTTTCGTGCTCCGAATTCACTACCGGGGGCACTCCGCGGGTGTGTTCGAGGTGAACGTCGACGCCGTAGGGCGCCGCGATCTGCTGCACGACTTCGTCGAGGACCTCCCCCGCGCTGTGCCAGGCGTCCCGGTCCAGGCAGCGCATGGTCCCGGCCATGTAGCCGCTCGCGGGGATGGCGTTCGGTGCCGAGCCTGCCGAAATCTGGCCCCACACCACCGACACTCCGCTGCGCACGTCGACGCGGCGGGACAGCACGGCCGGGACGTTGACGGCGATCTGGGCCAAGGCGAAGACAAGTTCCTCGGTCAGATGGGGGCGTGAGGTGTGCCCGCCGCGGCCGCTCAGTTCAATCTTGATGGTGTCCGACGCCGAGGTGATGGCACCGATCCGGGTGCCGATCTTGCCGACGTCGATCCGGGGATCGCAGTGCAGCGCCAGGATCCTCGGCACCCCCTCCAGCACTCCCTGCTCGATGCAGGCGTGCGCGCCGCCGGGCATGGTCTCCTCGGCCGGCTGGAAGATGATCCGCACCGTACCCCCAAGCGGTGAGGACTCATGCATCCGCTGCAGGACCAGGGCGATGCCCAGCATCGTGGTGGTGTGGACATCGTGGCCGCAGGCGTGGGTTACGCCGTGGTTCCGGGACGCGAACTCCAGCCCGGTTTCTTCGATGATGGGCAGGGCGTCGATGTCGCCGCGGAGGGCGGTGGCGATGGGCCCCTCGCCCACATCCACGGTCAGCCCGGTGCCCTCGAGCCGGCGCGGCTTGAGCCCGGCGGCCTCGAGCCGTTGGGCCAGCTTGTCCGTGGTGCGGAATTCCTTGAAGGACAGTTCGGGGTGCGCATGGAGGTCGCGGCGGAAGCCGATCAGCTCCGGCAGGAGTGGTTCCAGCCACGGCCCCACCAACGTCGTCGGTTCAGCTTCAGTAGTGTAATTGCGCACACAATCACTGTAGCGAGAGTCCATAAAATAGCGGCATCGCGGACGTCGGGTTACGGCCTTAAAGAACGTCCGTGTCGCCGCTGGCCTTGAGCGCGTCGACCGCTGCCTTGACCCGCTGCGAATGCGCCTTGGTGGTCACCAGCAGCGCGTCCGGGGTATCCACGATCACCACGTCCTTGATGCCGATCAGGGCAATCACGCGTTTGGTGTCGGTGACCACCACGCCGCTGGCGTCTTCGGTGAACACCCGGGCACCCTCGCCGATCACGGTGACGTCGTCAACTTCCTTAGCGCTGTTGAGCCGGCCCACCGAAGCAAAGTCACCGACGTCGTCCCAACGGAAAGCGCCGGGGACGACGGCGACGTCCCCGGCGGCCGCGGCCGGCTCGGCGACCGCGTAGTCAATGGCGATCTTGGGCAAGGTGGGCCAGACGCGGGCCGACACCTCGTCGCGCAGCGGGGTGTCCCAGGCTTTGGCGATTTCCTGCAGGCCCGCGAAGAGCTCCGGCTGGTTGGCTTCCAGGTGCTTGAGCATGAGCGAGACCGGTGCGACGAACATGCCGGCGTTCCAGACATACTCGCCGCTGTCCAGATACTGCTGGGCGACTTCCTCGCTGGGCTTTTCGACGAACTCGACCACCGTGTGGGCGCTCGGGGCGCCGGCCACGGTGAGCTTGTCGCCGGCGCGGATGTAGCCGAAGCCGGTGGAGGGGTGGGTTGGCTTGATGCCGATGGTGACGATCTTGCCGGTGGCCGCGGTGTGGATGGCCTCTCGGACGGCATCCTGGAACAGCCTGTCCGGGCTGATGACCTGGTCCGCCGCGAACGACCCCATGATGGTGTCCGGATCGCGCTCGTAGAGTATGGCGGCCGCGAGCCCGATGGCCGCCCCGGAATCCTTGGGCTCGCTCTCCAGCACCAGATCAGACTCCTGAACTTCCGGCAGCTGGCTGCACACCGCGGCACGGTGCGCCGTTCCGGTCACCACCAGTACGCGGCTGCCGGCGAGCGGTTCCAGCCGGTCGTAGGTGGCGCGCAGCAAAGTACTGCCGGACCCCGTGAGGTCGTGCAGGAACTTGGGGGCGGCGGCCCGGGACAGCGGCCAGAGCCGGGTCCCCACACCGCCTGCCGGAATCACCGCAACGAAACGGTCGAGCGGGGACTCCGCCGCAGCGCCCTGGGGTGAGTTATGGCTGGGTACTTTGTCAATAGTCATCACGGTTACTTTAGCCGACCACCTCCCGTACCCACTTTTTGTGCACGGAGGGCACTGACGGGCACACGCGGGGCACTGACGCAGTATCGGCTGCGGGGGCCGCCGGGTGTGGCGTTCGTCTCAAAAACGTCCAAAATCGGCGCGGGGGGGCGTCACCAACCACCCGCTGAATTGGATAAGCTGAGAGCGAAGCCTAGATTTAGGCTTGAGCTTACGAGTGCTCTCGCAGCAGGCGTTCCCCCCGCGTGGATCCCATGCCAGCGCCGCTGTGTTGCAGGGAGGTTTATTCAGTGCCGACAAAACCAGCTGGCACCTTGTACCGCGGCCGTGAAGGCATGTGGTCCTGGGTTGGACACCGCATTACCGGTGTAGTGATCTTTTTCTTCTTGTTGGTCCACGTGCTGGACACCTCATTGGTGCGTGTCTCCCCCGAGGCCTACACCGCTGTGATTGGCGCCTACAAGAACCCCCTTATGGCCCTGGGTGAAACGGGCCTTGTCGCAGCGATTGTGTTCCACGCCTTTAACGGCCTGCGGATCATCGCCGTCGACTTCTGGAAGAAGGGCGCCAAGTACCAGCGCCAGATGCTGTGGACGGTCCTGGCGCTCTGGGTCGTCGTCATGGTCGGCTTCTCCATCCGCCACCTGTCCCTCGCCCTCGGAGGTCACTAGCCATGAGTGCAACGCAGATTCAGAGCCCGCGGAGCAGCAGCGGAAAGGCCACCGGCGGCAAGATCGCGCCGCAGTACCGCCGCAGCGGCGGCTCCAAGGGCAACTTCGAAATGCTGGCATGGCTGTTCATGCGGCTTTCCGGCGTAGTCCTCGTGGTCCTTATTTTTGGCCACCTGACCGTCAACCTGCTGGTTGGTGAAGGCATCCACGCAATCGACTTCGGCTTCGTCGCCGGCAAGTGGGCCGACCCGTTCTGGCAGGTCTGGGACCTCGCCATGCTGTGGCTCGCCATGCTGCACGGCACCAACGGCGTGCGCACCATCATCAATGACTACGCCGAAAAGGACGCGACGCGTCTCTGGCTGAAGATCGTGCTCTACGCGGCCGCCGCAGCGATCGTCATCCTGGGCACCATGGTGATTTTCACCTTCAATCCGTGCCCCGTGGTCGACGGTGTACAGCTGCCCGGCGGGTTCTGCCCCGCCCCGTAGCGGTCCGGCTCCCCGGGCGTTGATCCTTGCCAGCCCGCGCGGGACAGGATCACGAGATCTCACTGCGCAGGCTATGCCGGCGGTGTTTTACAGCGAATTTTGAGAGAAAGAGCATCTGGTATGCAGGTCCATAAGTACGACGTCGTCATTGTCGGCGCCGGTGGCGCTGGCATGCGCGCCGCGATTGAATCCGGTCAGCGCGCACGAACAGCAGTACTGACCAAGCTTTACCCCACGCGCTCCCACACCGGCGCGGCCCAGGGCGGCATGTGTGCGGCCCTGGCCAACGTCGAGGAAGACAACTGGGAGTGGCACACCTTCGACACCGTCAAGGGCGGCGACTACCTGGTGGACCAGGACGCCGCCGAGGTCATGGCGAAGGAAGCGATCGACGCCGTCCTGGACCTGGAAAAGATGGGCCTGCCGTTCAACCGCACGCCCGAGGGCAGGATCGACCAGCGCCGCTTCGGCGGCCACACCCGGGACCACGGCAAGGCGCCCGTCCGCCGTGCCTGCTACGCCGCGGACCGCACCGGCCACATGATCCTGCAGACCCTGTACCAGAACTGCGTCAAGCACAACGTGGAGTTCTACAACGAGTACTACGTGCTGGACCTCCTCACCGTCGAGGAAGACGCGGTCCGCGAGGACGGCACGCCGTACAAGCAGAAGCGCGTTGCCGGCGTCGTGTCCTATGACCTCGCCTCCGGTGAATTGCACGTCTTCCAGGCCAAGTCCGTGATCTTCGCCTCCGGCGGTGCCGGCAAGGTCTTCAAGACCACTTCCAACGCCCACACCCTCACCGGTGACGGCATGGGCATTGCGTTCCGCCGCGGCATTCCGCTGGAGGACATGGAGTTCTTCCAGTTCCACCCGACCGGTCTGGCCGGCCTGGGCATCCTGCTGTCCGAGGCCGCCCGCGGCGAGGGTGCCATCCTGCGCAACTCCGAGGGTGAGCGCTTCATGGAGCGCTACGCCCCCACCATTAAGGACCTCGCCCCGCGCGACATCGTGGCCCGGTCCATGGCCAATGAGGTCCGGGAAGGCCGCGGCTGCGGCCCGAACAAGGACTACGTCCTCCTTGACCTGACCCACCTCGAGCCGGCGCACATCGACGCCAAGCTGCCGGACATCACCGAGTTCGCCCGCACCTACCTCGGTGTGGAGCCGTATACGGAGCCGGTTCCGGTGTTCCCGACGGCGCACTACGCCATGGGCGGCATCCCCACCAACATCAGCGCCGAGGTCCTGCAGGACAATGACACCGTCATCCCGGGCCTGTACGCCGCCGGCGAGGTCGCCTGCGTCTCGGTGCACGGTTCCAACCGCCTTGGCACTAACTCGCTGCTGGACATCAATGTCTTCGGCAAGCGCGCCGGCATTGCCGCCGCGGAGTACGCCAAGACCGCCGACTACGTCGAACTCCCCGCCGATCCCGAGGCGTACACGCTGAACCTGCTGGACCACGTCCGCACCTCGGACGGCACCGAAAAGGTGGCCCTGATCCGCAAGGAACTGCAGGACACCATGGACGCCAACATGCAGGTGTTCCGGACCGCCGACACGCTGAACCAGGTCCTGACGGACATCGCCTCCTTCGAGGAGCGCTACCAGCGCATCAGCGTCCAGGACAAGGGCAAGCGCTTCAACCTGGACCTGCTCGAGGCCGTGGAGCTGGGCTTCCTGCTGGAGCTCGCCAAGGTCATGACCGTGGCTGCCCTGCACCGCGAGGAATCCCGCGGCGGACACTTCCGCGAGGACTTCCCCGAGCGTGATGACGAAAATTTCATGAAGCACTCCATGGCGTACAAGGATGAGCATGCTCCGGCGGATGGGAC
Organism: Arthrobacter sp. UYEF3; assembly: GCF_040546245.1. NCBI lineage: Bacteria > Bacillati > Actinomycetota > Actinomycetes > Micrococcales > Micrococcaceae > Arthrobacter > Arthrobacter sp. UYEF3. Next base: position 51,397 of record NZ_JBEPNK010000010.1, on the reverse strand, counting down.
TGCGGGAACCGCAAAAACAACAGCGGGCATCCGACTTGCCACCAAACCGGTGGTCTTTACGCGTTACGAGCCGATGGTGAGGAAGTACTAAGATGACCGCTGAACTTGCTGAGCCAGCCTCCAAGATCGAACTGCCCGCCGGCGTCGGCGGCGGCGGGGAGATCCCGTCCTTCGACGTCCACCTGCGGGTGCGCCGCTACAACCCCGAGGTCTCGGACGAATCCACCTGGGACGATTTCCACGTCACCATGTTCGGCACCGACCGCATCCTGGACGCCTTGCACAAGATCAAGTGGGAAATCGACGGCAGCGTTTCCTTCCGCCGTTCCTGCGCCCACGGCGTCTGCGGCTCCGATGCCATGCGCATCAACGGCCGCAACCGCCTGGCCTGCAAGACTCTGCTCAAGGACCTGGACACCACCAAGCCCATCACGGTGGAACCGATCAAGGGCCTCCCGGTGGAGAAGGACCTGATCGTGGACATGGAGCCGTTCTTCCAGTCCTTCCGCGAAGTTATGCCGTTCCTGATCAACAAGGGCCACGAGCCCACCAAGGAGCGCCTGCAGTCCGCCGAGGACCGCGAGCGGTTCGACGACACCACCAAGTGCATCCTGTGCGCCGCGTGCACCTCGTCCTGCCCGGTGTTCTGGACCGACGGCCAGTACTTCGGCCCGGCGGCGATCGTCAACGCGCACCGCTTCATCTTCGATTCCCGTGATGACGCCGGTGACATGCGCCTGGAGATCCTCAACGACAAGGAAGGCGTGTGGCGCTGCCGCACCACCTTCAACTGCACCGAGGCGTGCCCCCGCGGCATCCAGGTCACGCAGGCCATCGCCGAGGTCAAGCAGGCAATCCTGTCCCGCAAGATCTAGCGAACGCTCCAGACCAGCTCCGACGACGGCGGCGCCTCCCACCTTCCCGGTGGGGGCGCCGCCGTCGTCTTCCCGCCCATCAGACGCCGCTCCGAAAGTAAATGCAAATGTCCCGCGCCGAAAAAGTCAGCTTCGAAGGGTCCACCGGCGAGCTTCTCTCCGGGGTCCTGGACCTACCCGAGGGGAAGGTGAAGGGCTGGGGCGTGTTCTCGCACGGCTTCACCCTGGGCAAGGACAGCCCCTCGGCGTCCCGGATGTGCAAGGCGTTGGCGGACAACGGGGTGGGCATGCTCCGCTTCGACAACCTCGGCCTTGGCGAGTCCGCCGGGCTGTGGTCAGAGGGCTCCTTCAGCCACAAGGTCGCGGACACCGTCAGGGCGGCCGGGTTCATGCGCGACGCAGGAAGGCCCGTATCGCTGCTGGTGGGGCATTCTTTCGGCGGTGCCGCGGTGCTGGCAGCTGCCCGCAGCATCCCGGAGCTTGACGCCGTGGCGACGGTGGGTGCCCCATTCTCGCCCAAGCACGTGGCTCACGTCTTCGACGCCGCGCTGGACCGCATCCTGAGCGAGGGCAGCGCCGAGGTGGATCTAGGTGGCAAGCGGGTGGAGATCCGCCGGCACTTTGTCGAAGACCTCGAAATTGCGGACCTGACCGACTGCATCCGGCAGCTGCACAAGCCCCTGATGGTGCTGCACTCCCCCACTGACAACACAGTGGGCATCGATAACGCCAGCAGCATCTTCCAGACGGCGCGGCACCCGCGCAGCTTTGTCTCGCTCGAGGGCTCCGACCATCTGCTCACGGGCAAAGGCCAGGCCGCCCGGGCGGCGAAGATTATTTCGGCGTGGGCCGACCAGTACCTCGACGCCTGAACATACCAGCAGCCGCGCGGCGCTCCCGCGGTCCGGCGGGTGTCTTGCCCGGCTGCACCTGCCGGGCTCCCCAGCCGGCAGTCGTATCGGACCGCACGGTCTTGAGGTCCTTTTCGCGGATCGCTGACCACGCGGCGGAGACGAGGTAGACCTGGCTGACCAGGTTGAACCAGATCAGCAGGCCAATGATGATGGCGAACGGAGCCAGGAGCGGATTTCGGCCGGCGCTGGCGAGCAGCTGGGTGCTGAAAATCTGGAGCACCGTGGTGCCGACCGCGGCGAGGATGGTCCCTTCCAGGAGTGCGCGCCGGGTCAGCTTCAGCCCAGCAGCCACCCGGAACATGATCAGCGTTGTACCCCAGCCGAGCAGCAACGGCACCAGGATCGTGACCGACGTCGTCAGCGGGCGTGCCAGCAGCGGATCAAGATGAAGCAGCCCGGCCACCCAATCTGCCGCGGTGCCGAACACCAGGGAGGCCGCGGCGCTGACCACCAAGGCCGCTCCAAGCAGCAGCAGGGTAGCGGCGTCGCGCAGTATCTGCAGGACCGGGTTCATCCCCCGCGGGCCGAGCTGCATCATGGCCCGAACGCCGTCGCGGACACCGCTGATCCAGCCCAGGGCGGTGAAAACGGTCACCGCCGCGGCGATCACGGCGGCCCAGCCCAGGTTGGAAGGGTTCAACAGCTGTTGGGGATCAACCAGCCCCTGGCCGCCGTCGACCTTCAAAAGGCCTGGCGCTGCCTTGGCGACGCTCTTGATTATTTGATCCAGGAGCGCAGGCTGTCCGCTCAGGAACAGCCCCGCCAGGGAGAAGCCGGTGGCCAGCAGGCCCGTAATGGCGAAGAACATCCTGAAACCGATGCCTGCGCTCATGAGCGGGCCGCGCTGCAGGTTGTAGTGCTGGAAGGCGCGCTGCGGACGGAAGGTATTGAGACGGGCCAGCAACCACGGAACCATAGCCATCACGGGCGCCCGGCTGCCGCCGGAGCGGCGCGCCTTGCCCCACTCGAGCCGTTTCCGGATGACTTCCAGTTTCAACCCGGCCTGGTCGGTGGGAAGCGGGGGTTCAGCGGGCGTCTGGTGCGCCGGCCGTGCCTCGGTGTTCGTCGGGTTCGGTACCAAAGTCAAGCTCTTCCCGTAGCTGCCAAATGCCGTTGTCGTCGTGCTCGTAGAGTCCCATGCTAGCCACCGGGAAGCTGGCCTTATAGTCTTTCAGGGCCGTTTCGGCCTCGTCCAGGCTATCCGGGGCCACGTCGTGTGCCACGGTGACGTGCGGATGGTAGTCGAAGGGCAGTTCGCGTTCCAGCGGGCCGGACTGCAGCCGGCGGTGCAGGCTGACGCACTCGCCGAAGCCCGCCTCGACGTTCAGGAAGACCACCGGCGACACCGGGCGGAAGGATCCGGTACCCGCAATCGTCACGGTGAACGGCTGCTGCTGGCTCGCCACCTCCCGGACATGCCTGCGGGTGGCCTCCCAGTCCTGCGTCATGGTGGTGGTGACGAGCGTGATGTGCGCCGGCACCGTCGTGGCCATCGGATCCCCGAAGGAGGCCCGCCAGCGCTTCAGCTCCTCGGCGAGTTCGGCCGGGAAACCCAGGATGACGCCGATGCTGATGCCTTCGTCCGGCGTCCGCCCGTTATCGGCCGCCGCACTCCGGTGCGGTGCTGCGCCCAAACCCTTGCGCGCGCCGTGGTGGGCTGCGCGGCCGGTGTCGCTGGCGGTGGCTTTGCTGACGGAGGACATTGCGCTAGCGGACTCCCGCCAAGCTGAGGGAGGGCAGGAAGCCCATGCGCTCGTAGACCCGGGCCAACGTCACCGAGGCGATCTCCCGGGCCCGCTCCGCGCCCTGCGCCAGGAGCCTGTCCAGCTCGGCCGGATCGGCCATCAGCTCGTTGGTGCGGTCCCGCAGCGGCGTGATGAAGTCGACCATCACCTCGGCCAGATCCGTTTTCAGGTGGCCGTACATTTTGCCCTCATACTCGGTTTCCAGCTCCGCCATCGGCTTGCCGGTAAGCGTCGAATAGATGGTCAGCAGGTTGGAGATCCCCGGCTTCCCTTCCCGGTCGAAGCGGATGCTCGTCCCGGCGTCAGTCACGGCGGACTTGATGCGTTTGGCGGCGATCCTGGGTTCTTCGAGCAGTTGGATCGATCCGTTGGACGACTCGCCCGTTTTCGACATCTTGGCCGCCGGGTTCTGCAGGTCGTAAATTTTGGCGCTGGCCTTGAGGATGGTGGCCTCCGGAACTGTGAAGGTTTCGCCGAAGCGGGTGTTGAAGCGCTGGGCCAGGTTGCGAGTTAGTTCAAGGTGCTGGCGCTGGTCCTCCCCCACTGGGACCAGGTCCGTCTGGTACAGCAGGATGTCGGCGGCCATCAGGGTCGGGTAGGCGAAGAGGCCCAGGGTCGCGGCTTCCGCGCCCGATTTCTGCGTCTTGTCCTTGAACTGGGTCATGCGGGACGCTTCGCCGAAACCCGTGATGCAGTTGAGGGCCCAGGCCAGCTGGGCATGTTCGGGAACGTGCGACTGCACAAAGAAAATGCACTTGTCCGGATCGATCCCTGCCGCGATGTACTGGGCCGCCACCACCCGGGTCCGCTGGGCCAACTCGGAGGGCTCGAAGTCGACGGTTATGGCGTGGAGGTCCGGGATGAAGAAGACGGCGTCGTATTCGGCCTGCATGTCCACCCAGTTGCGCACGGCGCCGATGTAGTTGCCCAGATGCAGGGAGTCCGCCGTGGGCTTGGCGCCGGAGAGGATGCGCTTTTTGCCGGTGGCAACGGGAGAGCTAGTCATGTTGATGAAACCTTCAGACTTAGAGCCGGTAATCCACTACCAGCGGAGCATGGTCGGAGAAACGTGTGTCCCAGGACGGCGCCCGGTCAACAACGGCTGACACGGCGGCGGCCGCTAGACCGGGCGTAGCCAGGTGGTAGTCGATGCGCCAGCCGGTGTCGTTGTCGAAGGCCTGTCCTCGCTGCGACCACCAAGTGTAGGGGCCGTCGACGTTCCCCGCCAGGCCCCTGTGAACATCCTTCCAGCCGATGTCCTCGCCGAAGAAACGGTCAAAATAGGCGCGCTCCTCGGGCAGGAAGCCGGCCCGTTTGACGTTGCCCTTCCAGTTCCGTATGTCCAGTTCCGTGTGGCCGACGTTGAGGTCCCCCACCACCAACGCATGGTCGCTGTGCTTCGTTAGTTCCGGCAGGCGGTTGACCATCACGTCCAGGAACCGGAACTTGTCATCCTGCTTCGGTGTGCCGGCTTCGCCGGAATGCACATAGGCGCTGGCCACGGTCAGTTGCGAGGCCTGTCCCGCGGCGTTGCGGACAATGTAGTCGGCCTCGACCCAGCGGCCGGCGGTGGCGAAATAGTCGTCCCCGATGCCGGTCCGGGTGGTCTGGGGCTCGGCGCGGGAGGCGATGGCGACACCGGCACGGCCCTTGGCCTCGGCTTCGGCGTGCAGGATGTGCCAGCCTTCGCCGAGCAGTTCACGGACGATCGCGTCCGGTGCACGCACCTCCTGGAGGCAGAGAATATCCACGTCCCGCGGCGCCAGCCACTCCGCCATGCCCTTCTTGTAGGCAGCGCGGAGGCCGTTGACGTTTACCGATGCGATCCGAAGGTGGTCCTTCTCCAATGCCGAGCTCACCCGTTCCACTCTAGTCGATGATGGTTCCGCTGACGGGTTCGTCTGAGCCGCCCGGCGCCTTGAGCATGTCCCGCGCGTTGGTGGCCGTGATCTCGATGGTCTCCAGCGCACGGCGGATGGTGTCCTGGTCCGACGCCGCCCCCTTGGCCCGTTCCTGCTCCACCACGCGGACCTGCACCTGGACGATTTTGAAGGAATGGTCCAGCTTCATGTCGCGGAGGTCGTCGGCTTCCCGGCGTTCGCCGACCAGGCGCGTTCCGCCGGGGCCGGCACTGCCGGACGACGGCGCCCGGCCCACCGCGGAGTTGAACGCGTTCTGCGCCTCGTTCAGCTTGGCGCCGGCCTTCTTGGCGGCCCGCTGGATGCTGAACACCACAAACGCGGCCAGCGCGAGCCAGAAGGCGGCAATCACGGCGACAACCCAGCCCACGACGTCGTTCTGGTTCGCCGCGAAGATGACGGCTACCAGGAAGGCGATGATGAAGACCGTCATCCCGAGTCCGCCGATGCGGAACATCGAGAACTTTCCGGTGGCGGCGTTGAACGCGGACGGCTTAGAGGAAGGGGTGCCCAGAGATTGCATGAGCCTATTATCGCAAACCGGCCCGGCCCTGATTGGCGCTTCCACCGCGGGCGAACGACGAGACCGGCGCAGCCCCAACTAGCTCGCAGCAGGGGCCGTTTTGAGGGCTCAAAACGGCCCCTGCTGCGAGTCACTTGGGTGCGGGAACCCTACTTGAGGAAGAGCCGTCGGAGCCGGCCGGTGGTCAGTGCCACGCCGAGGACGATCATGACAACGTAGTAGCCGACGTGGACCAGGGTGGCGGGGGTGAACACGCCCACGCTGATCTGGCGGAGCAGCTCCACTCCGTGCCAGAGCGGCATCGCCTGGATGAGCCACTGAATCCATTGCGGATACACGCTCAACGGGTAGAAGGTGGCGCTGAAGAGGAACATCGGCAGCATCACGAAGTTGATCCAGTCCATCTGCTGGAAGGTCTTCATGAAGCTCGTGATACCCATCCCGAAGCTCGCGAACCCGAAGGCGATCAGCACTGCGGCGGGGACCATCAGGGCGGCCCACGCGGTGGTAATCAGACCCATCACGCCCATGACCGCGGTGAAGCCGGTGGCATACATAGCCCCGCGCAGCAGGGCCAGGAAGATTTCGCCCATCGCGACGTCGATCGGCCCCAGCGAGGTGTACAACATGCCCTGGTAGAGCTTGGCGAAGTTCATCTTGAAGAAGACATTCCAGGTGGAGTCATAGACGGCGCCGTTCATCGCCGACACCGCCAGCAGCGCCGGGGCGATGTACGCGGCGTAGGAGATCTGCTGCCCGCCGGGGCCCTGCACGGCGCCGACAATCGCGCCCAAGCCCACACCCATCGAGATCAGGTAAAGCACGGGTTCGAAGAAGCCGGAGAGCATGACCAGCCAGTTGCTGCTCTTGGTGGCCATCAGCCCGCGCGCGACGACGGCGCGCACGTTGCGGGAGTAGAGCGGTCCGAACCGGCGGTTGCGGGCGGCTTCGGTTGCGGCGTGGGCGGCCGCATCGTAGTGTCCGGCGAGGCCACTCATGATGCCATCCTTTTGGCGAACTGCCGCCGGGTCAGCACCCAGCCGAGCACGGCGAGGCCGAGCAGGAAGAGGAAGTGGACCACGGTCAGCAGCGGTGATTCCCCATAGCCGTAGCTGAACACGCGGCCCAGCTCGGTGCCATGCCAGATCGGTGAGATCCAGCCGATCCAGCGGACTCCCAGGGGCAGCGTGTCCAGCGGGAAGAACGTTCCGGAGAACAGGAACAACGGCATCACGATGAAGCGCATCACCATGGCGAACTGGCCCTTGTCGTCCTTGATGGTGGCCGCGTAAGCCATCAATGGCAGCCCGAAGGACAGCCCGGCGAGGGTGGCCACCAGGATCGAAACCCAGCCCCAGCCTCCCGGGGAGGCGCCGAACAGGGCCACGACGCCGAAGTAGATCGCCGACTGCAGCACGAAACGCGCCGTCACGGCGATAATCTGCCCGGCCGCGATCTGCGCCGGGGTCAGCGGCGAGGCGTGCGGGCCGTAGTAAACCCGGCGCCATTTGAAGCCGTCCATCACCGGGAAGGTGAACTCGTTGGCGGCCGTCATCACCGCGGCGGAGATCAGCAGCGCGGGCGCGATGAACACCAGGTAGCTGACACCGCCGAAAGCCGCGGCGGAGTTGGTGCCCACGAGGGTGGCCAGGCCCACCCCCATGGCGAAGAGGTAGGCGACCGGCTGGCCGACACCGTACATGACGATGGTCCAGCCGTAGCCTTTCATCACCCGCAGGACCTGCTCGGCGTAGTAGAAGGCACCCCAGCGGCGGGCGCGGGCCGCGGATACTGCCGGCGGGTGCGCGCGCAGGGCGGGCGCCGTCGTCGTCGACGCCGCTTTGATTGATTTGGCCGGCTCTGCCTTAGTCAACGAGGCTCCGTCCGGTCAGGCGCAGGAAGACGTCCTCGAGCGAGGAGCGGCGGACCAGCGAGGTGACCGGGCGCAGGCCCCGGACGGAGACCTGCTCCAGGGCGGCTTCGCCGTCGTGCGCGTAGATGAGGACACGGTCCGGGAGGGTCTCGACGCGTTCGCCGATGCCTTCGAGCTCCGCTCCGATCGTGGCGTTGCGCTCCGAACCGAAGCGCAGCTCGAGGACCTCGCGGGTGGAGTATTCGCGGATCAGGCCAGCGGGGGAACCCTCCGCCATGATCCGGCCCTTGTCCACCACGATCAGGCGGTCGCAGAGCTGCTCGGCCTCATCCATGTAGTGGGTCGTGAGGATCAGGGTGACGCCTTGTTCCTTGAGCCGGAACAGCCGGTCCCAGAGGATGTGCCGGGCCTGCGGGTCCAGGCCGGTGGTGGGTTCGTCCAGGAGCAGGATCCGGGGTTCGTTGATCAGCGACCGCGCGATCGTGAGCCGGCGCTTCATGCCGCCGGAAAGTGCGTCCACCTTGGACTTGGCCTTGTCCGTCAGCTGCGCGAACTCGAGCAGTTCGTCCGCCTTGGGCCTGAGGTAGCTCATCGGCAGGCCGAAATAGCGTCCGTAGACCAGCAGGTTGTCGCGGACCCGCAGTTCCTCGTCCAGGTTGTCCTGCTGCGGCACCACACCCAGGTGGGCACGGACTTCGGGCCCGTGCTGTTCCGGGTCCAGCCCCATAATGCTGAGGCTCCCGGAGGTCCGCTGCGAGACCCCGCCGATCATCTTCATGGTGGTCGACTTCCCGGCCCCGTTCGGGCCCAGCAGTCCGAAGGCTTCGCCGGCGGGCACGCGGAACGAGATGCCGTCGACGGCGGTGACGTCGCCGTAGCTTTTGGTGAGGTTCTCGGCGGTGATGACGTACTGCACTTCGCCGGTATCGTCGGGACTGCTCACGGGGAATTCTTTCGAGACAAGTTCAGGCACCCGAACACGCTAGCCGATGGCGGCAAACTATGAAAGAGTCTTTTCGTAAAATTGTCCGGACATTTACGGATTGCCCCCGGGTAGCTGGCATCAGGTGTCGATTTGAGGGGTCAAAACGACACCCAATGCCAGTTAGTTGGGCACGTCTACGCTGTCCAAGTGGCGCTCCGCGGTTTCCACCACGTTGGCCAGCAGCATGGCGCGGGTCATCGGGCCCACTCCCCCTGGGTTGGGCGATAGCCAGGCGGCGACGCCGGCCGCTGCCGGCTCGACATCCCCGGTGACCACGGCCTTGCCGGACCCGTCGTCTACCCGGCTGACTCCGACGTCGAGCACGATGGCACCCGGTTTCAGGTCCGCCGCCCTGATCATGTGCGGCTGGCCGGCCGCGGCAATCACGACGTCGGCCTGCCGGAGTTCGGCGGGCAGGTCCGCGGTGCCGGTGTGGGCCAGGATGACGGTGGCGTTGACGTCCTTTCGGGTCAGCAGCAGGCCCACCGGGCGGCCGATCGTGACGCCGCGCCCCACCACCAGCACGCGTTTGCCCTTCAGGCTGATTCCGTGCCGGGTGAGCAGCTCCACGCAGCCCTTGGGCGTGCAGGGCAGCGGGGATTTCATGGGTCCGCTAACGTTCGCGACGAGCCGGCCCAGGTTCATCGGGTGCAGGCCGTCGGCGTCCTTGTCCGGATCCATGGCCTCCAGAATGACGTCCTGGTCGATGTGCGCCGGCAGCGGAAGCTGGACGATGTAGCCGGTGCACTCCGGGTTCTCGTTGAGCTCCCGGACCACGGTCAGCAATTCTTCCTGCGTTGCCTCTTCCGGCAGGTCACGGCGGATCGAGGTGATCCCCACCTCGGCGCAGTCCCTGTGCTTGCCGGCAACGTACCAGGTGCTGCCCGGATCGGAGCCGACCAGGATGGTACCCAGGCCCGGGACGATTCCGCGTCCCTTGAGCGTGGCGACGCGCCCGGTCAGTTCGGCCTTGATCGCGGCCGCGGCGGCCTTGCCGTCAAGGACCCGGGCGGTGTGTGGCTGCGCCGGGGCGGAGCGGGCATCTGAGGAAGGCTCGGTTGCTGCGTCGGCGGTACTCATCGAATCACCACTGCTCGTGCTGCGGGTACAGCGGGAAGTCCTCGGCGAGTTTGTCCACGCGGGACTGGAGCGCCTCGATGTCGGTGCCGGAACCCGCCTTCAGTGCGGTGGCAATGATTTCGGCGACCTCGGCGAATTCCTCGGCACCGAAGCCGCGGGTGGCCAGGGCAGGGGTGCCGATGCGCAGACCCGATGTGACCATCGGCGGGCGCGGGTCGAACGGCACGGCGTTGCGGTTGACGGTGATGCCGACCGAATGCAGGAGGTCCTCGGCCTGCTGGCCATCCAGCTGGGAGTTGCGCAGGTCCACCAGGACCAGGTGCACATCGGTGCCGCCGGTCAGGACGGAAACGCCGGCATCGGAAAGATCGGACTGGTTGAGGCGGTCGGCGATGATCCGGGCGCCTTCGAGGACGCGTTCCTGGCGCTCCTTGAACTCCTGCGTGCCGGCAATCTTGAAGGCCACCGCCTTGGCGGCGATGACGTGCATGAGCGGGCCGCCCTGCTGGCCGGGGAACACGCTGGAGTTGAGCTTCTTGGCCCACTCCTGCTTGGCCAGGATCACACCGGAACGGGGGCCGGCGAGAGTCTTGTGCACGGTGGAGGTGACGACGTCGGAGTAAGGGACCGGGCTGGGGTGCAGTCCGGCGGCCACGAGGCCGGCGAAGTGCGCCATGTCCGTCCAGAGCAGCGCGCCGACCTCATCGGCGATCGAGCGGAAGGCCTCGAAGTCGAGGTGGCGCGGGTAGGCGGACCAGCCGGCGATGATGACCTGCGGCTTTTCGGCGAGCGCCTGCGCCCGCAGCTTGTCCATGTCGATCCGGAAGCTGTCTTCCTCGACCTGGTAGGCGGCGACCTCGTAGAGCTTGCCGGAGAAGTTCAGCTTCATGCCGTGGGTGAGGTGTCCGCCGTGGGCCAGCGAGAGGCCCAGGATCTTGTCCCCCGGGGTGATCATGGCGGCCAGGGCGGCGGCGTTGGCCTGCGCGCCGGAGTGCGGCTGGACGTTGGCGAATTCGGCGCCGAAGAGCTCCTTGACGCGGTCGATCGCGAGCTGCTCCGCGACGTCGACGTACTCACAGCCGCCGTAGTAGCGGCGCCCCGGATAGCCTTCGGCGTACTTGTTGGTCAGGACGGAGCCCTGCGCCTCCATCACGGCGCGCGGCGCGAAGTTCTCGGAGGCGATCATCTCCAGGGTGCCGCGCTGGCGGCCGAGTTCCTGGGCCAGGACGGCGGCAATTTCGGGGTCGAGGTCGGCGAGCGGCTGGTTGCTCACGGCTGTTGAGGAAAGGCGAAAGGAAGAAGTAGTCACGGAGAACTCCTGGCTTGGCAACGGTCACTGCTTTGAGGTCAGGTTACCGGCTGGCCCGTCGTAGCACCGCAATGATGACAGGCCCGGAACCGGGGACCCGTGCTGCTGGCGCAGCCCACGAGGGCGTGCTGACGGCGGGCGGGCAGAGGGCTGCCAACCGGAAAACATGACCCTCGGCCCAGGCGTACGATCCGTGGTCTGCGTGCGTGCCGCTCCCTGGTGGTAAGCCACCCAACGCCAGTTGCGACCAGCCCAGCGTATCCCAGCCGCGGGTAGGCTGTCTCTCGTGACTGATAGCCAGCTGACCGCGTCCTTCGTTCTGACTCTCTCCTGCCCGGACCGGCCCGGAATTGTGCACGCCGTGGCTGGGGCCCTCCTGGTGGCCGGTTGCAACATTACGGACTCGCAGCAGTACGGCAGCCAGGGCACCGGTACGTTCTTCATGCGGGTCGAAGCCACCACAGCTGCACCGCTGGCCGAATTACAGATGGCGCTGGAACCCGTGGCCGGCGCCTTCGGAATGCAGTGGAGTCTTAACCCGGCCGGCCGGAGAGTCCGCACCCTGCTGATGGCGAGCACGTCCGCGCACTGCCTCAACGACCTGTTGTTCCTGCAGCGGTCCGGCACCCTGCCGATCGAGATCCCGGCCATCGTCTCCAACCACCGGGACCTCGCCGGCCTGGCCGAGTTCTACGGCATCCCGTTCCACCACATCCCCGTCACCAAGGACAACAAGGTGGAGGCCGAAGACGCCTTGCGGAAGCTCATGGCGGAGCACAACGTCGAACTCACGGTCCTGGCCCGTTACATGCAGATCCTCTCCGACGAACTCTGCACGGACCTCACCGGCAAGGCCATCAATATCCACCATTCCTTCCTGCCCTCCTTCAAGGGCGCCAAGCCGTACCACCAGGCCCACGCCCGCGGCGTGAAACTCATCGGCGCCACGGCGCACTACGTCACCGCCGCCCTGGACGAGGGCCCGATCATCGAGCAGGAAGTCATCCGGGTGGACCACCGGCGTACAGCCGAGCAGTTCGTCCAGATGGGCCGCGACGTCGAGGGCCGCACGCTCGCGCAGGCCGTGCAGTGGCACGCCGAACACCGGGTGCTGCTGGACGGCAACCGGACCGTCGTCTTCAGCTGAGGCGTGTCGGCGGCGGAGGCTTGCCATCCGTGCCGGGCCGCCCTTAACTGGAGCCATGGCACCAACGCGGACAGATGAACTGTCCGGTTTCATCGCCCTGCTCAAGGCCGAGGGCCGGCGCGGCGTGCTGGGCCTGGACTGCGGCCCGGGCGCGGAGGGACTTCTCTTTGTCCGCTCCGGGATCCATTTCACCGGTGTTGACTCCTCGGAGGAAAACATCCATGCCGCCCGCGCCCGGGGGCTGTCCGCCTCGGTGGCAACCGGGCGGGCCCTGCCCTTCGCCGACGCCGCGTTCGCCGCAGTGTGGGCGGTGGACGCGCTGGCCGGCCTGCCGCGACAGGCCTGGGACGACGTCGTCCGCGAACTGAAGCGCGTGGCGGAACCCGGCGCGCCGGTCGCCGTCGCCCTCCCCGAACCGGGGCACCCGGACCTCGGGCGGGGCTTCACGGTCCTTCGCGCCCCGGCGTAGGCATTCGACCCCTGACCCCCGGTTGCCCTATCAGTTGTGGTCCTTCTCAGCGTTCAGAACAGCCACAAGTGATAGCGCAACAGCGTTGATGGCAGGCCAGCCGCGTCCCGGCATAGGCCGTGACCTAGGCTGTAGCCATGACTCCCGTATACGCCTTCGCCGGCGACAGCCCGACAGTCCACGAATCCGCCTTCGTCGCCCCGACCGCCTCCGTCATCGGCAGGGCCACGCTGGCCGAAAACTCCAGCGCGTTCTACGGAGTATCGGTCCGGGCCGACACCGCGGCGATCACCGTGGGAGCCGGCAGCAACCTGCAGGACAACGTCGTGCTGCACGCGGACCCGGGTTTCCCCTGCACCGTCGGCGCCCGCGTCAGCGTCGGACACAGTGCCGTGGTGCACGGATGCACCGTCGAAGACGACTGCCTGATCGGCATGAGCGCCACCATCCTCAACGGCGCGGTGATCGGCGCCGGTTCGCTCGTGGCGGCCGGCGCGGTGGTCCTGGAAGGCACCGTGGTCCCGCCCCGCTCGCTGGTGGCCGGGGTGCCGGCCAAGGTCCGCAGGGAGCTCACCGAGGAAGAGTTCGACGGCGTGAAGCGCAACGCCGCCCACTACCAGGAACTCGCCCGGGCGCACCGCGGGCTTCACAGCTGACTCACAGTGCGGCTCACCGGCGCCACAGCTGCCGAGCCGTTCAGTCCAGCGGGATCGGACCCAGCTCGGACAGCAGCTCGCCCGGCCCTGGATTCCCGGACGCCGATGCGCCGCCCAGATGGTTGACCACACCCCAGACCGCATTGAGACCGGTGGTGACGGCACCCTCGGCCCACCCTGCCGTGAAGGAAATGTCGTCGCCGGCAAGGAAGATCCCGCGTTGTTCGGCGGCCAGCCCGTCCTGCTTGAAGTGGGTGAAGAGCCGCTGCTGGTAGCGGTAGTGACCCGGCAGGTTGGCCTTGAAGGCGCCCATGAAGTTGGGGTCGGCCTCCCAGGAGACCGTGATCGGCTGGCCAACAATGTGGCTGGCGATGTCGACGTCGGGGTAGATCTGCTGGAGCGAGTGCAGCATGAGCTTGACACGTTCCTCGGCGTCCAGCGCCAGCCACTTCAGCGCATCGTCGTTCCAGGTGTAGGACAGCAGGATTACCGCGGGCTGGTCCGGGCCGTTGTCCAGCAGGTACGTGGCCCGGTTCAGCCGGTCGGTCAGCGTCATGGACAGGACTTCGCGGCCGGTCTTCGGGTCGATGTCCTTCCAGAACGGCCGGTCCACCATGACGAAGGTCTTGGAGGACTGCATGTAGTGCGAGCGCTCGATCGCCGTCCACAGCTCGGCGGGGAACAGGGACTCGTCGGTGTGGATCCGCGTCGACAGCAGCCATGACTGGCATGTGGTCACGACCGCCGGGTACGCGGCTTCGCGTCCCCACCGTTCCCGGATCCGGAAATCCCCGGCGCCGTCCCGGGCGATGCGGTCCACGGCACCCCGCGGGGCGCCCGCGTGCAGCGACGCCAGGGAGGTGCCGTCCGGCCAGTGCGCCATGCCCGACGGCGCATGCTCCCACAGTGCTTCGGGGAGCCGCTGGGCACCGCCGGCGATGAGCCGGTGCTGGTCGTCGGCGTCGGTGTAGACCACCCGGAGGATTTCCAGGATGGAGTTGGGGAAGTCGGTGTCCCAGCCGCCGGTGCCGAACCCCACCTGCCCGAAGGCCTCGCGGTGCGCGAAACCGGCCTCCTTGAAGGAGTCGCTGCCGGCGATGAAGCCGTAGAACGTCTGCTCGTCCAGCTCCGGAAGCAGCGCGTTCCACAGTTCCTTGATCCGGGCGGTGTCTCTGGTTCGGATGGCTTCCTGCATCTCGGCAAACCGCGCGCCGTCGTTCACGGCTGCCTTCCAGGCGTCCGCCACCTCCAGGAAGAACGGCGGGAGGTCCGCCGCTGTTTCGGCGTAGTACTTCCGGCCTGCGAGCTCGATCACCGTGCTGGATGTCGCCGCCGCCAGCGGGTTGGGGAATTCGTGCGTCTGCAGCCCGAGAAGGTCCACATAGTGGTAGAAAGCCTTGCCGGAGACCGGGAAGCGCATGCCGCCGAGATCCGCCACGACGTCGGGTGCGGACGGGAAGCTCGCGGTCCTGAGCCGCCCGCCGATCCTGTCGGCCTCATAGACCACCGGCCGCAGACCGAGCTTCATCAGTTCGTAGGCGGTCACCAACCCGGACAGGCCGGCACCGACGACGGCGACCTCCGTCCCGTACAGTTCGGGCGGCACCGATCCCAGGCCCTCCGGGTGGGCCAGGTAGTGGTCGTAGCTGAACGGAAAATCCGGATTCAGCATGGTGATGGGCGCAGCGGCCGGCAGACTGTCGGCCCGGGCATCAGCGGAGGTCGAATCCGGCGCGGGTGGCGGCAGTTCGGTGGCGGTGGTCATGAAATCGCTGCCTTCAGTTCTGGGTCGAGGTGGAGTTGACGGGTCGGGCGCTTGACAGCTCACGGTATTCCTCGTGGCTCAGCGCCGCCACCCTGGAATTCCTTCGGCCGTAGCCGAAGTACGCGGCGACGCCCACCAGCATCCAGGCACCAAAGACCGCCCAGGTCTCGGCGCCGAGGTTGGCCATGAGGTAGGCACACATGAGGGCGCCCAGGACCGGCGTCAGCGGAAAGAGCGGCACGCGGAAGCTGCGCTCAAGCTCAGGCCGGGTGCGTCGCAGGTAGATGACCGCCACGTTGACCAGCGCGAAGGCGAAGAGGGTGCCGATGCTGGTGGCATCCGCGAGGGCGCCGAGCGGCACCAGGCCGGCGGTCAGCGCCACGGCGATGCCTACAATCAGGGTTCCCGCAACCGGCGTGCCGCTCCGGGCCGAAACCCGGCCGAAAACCCTGGGCACCAGGCCGTCGCGGGACATGGACAGCAGGATCCGGGTTTGCCCGTAGAGCACGGTCAGCACAATGCTGGCGATGGCGAGCACGGCACCGACGGCGAACACCACGCCGACCCACGGCTGGCCGGTGATTTCCTCGAGGATTTTCACGAGGGCTGCCTCCGTGCCGTCAAACCAGCCCCAGGGGCGGGCACCGATCGCTGCGACGGCCACCAGCACGTAGATGCTGGTGACGATCAGCATCGAGAGCAGGATGGCCCGAGGCAGGTCGCGCTTGGGATTGCGGGCTTCCTCGCCGGCGGTGGACGCGGCGTCGAAGCCGATGTAGGAGAAAAATACCCGGGAGGCTGCGGCCGAGACTCCGGCGGCACCCATCGGCATGAGCGGTTCGAAGTGTCCGCCGTTGAACGCGGTGAAGGCGACGGCGCAGAAAAACAGGAGGATGCCCACTTTGACCAGGACGATCGCCGTGTTGATCCAGGCACTTTCCTTGGCGCCGCGGATCAGGAGCACCATGGCCAGGACCACAATGACGATCGCGGGCAGGTTAAGCACGCCGCCGGCTCCCGGCGGCTGCGAGATGGTGTCCGGGAGGGTCAGGCCGAAGACTGCCAGGGCCTCGTTGACGTATTGGCCCGCACCGACCGCCACGGCGGCCACGGAGACGGCGTATTCAAGTACCAGGCACCAACCGCAGATCCAGGCCATGCCCTCGCCCATGGTGGCGTAGGTGTAGGAGTAGCTGGACCCGGCGGCCGGTACCAGGCCGGCCATCTCCGCGTAGGAGACGGCCGAGAGCAGGGCGGCGAGTCCGGCGATAACAAAGGAGATCCAGATGGCCGGGCCGGCGAGCGGGACCGATTCGCCCAGGATCACCAGGATGCCGGTGCCAAGCGTGGCTCCGACGCTGATCATGGTCAGCTGCAGCACACCAAAGCTGCGGACCAGTCTCGTGCCAGGGTGTCCTGATTCGGTCGCGCCGACCAGCTGACCGATCGGCTTGCGGCGCAGGAGCTGGGCGGCGAGCCCGGGACGGCCGGGGGCGGACGGGGGGCGTTCCCCGAGCAGAGTTGGCGCAGTCATCGTTGACGTCCTTATCTTCAGTAGTGGTCGATTTCCCCTGACCCACCCTAAGCGTGTGAGCCATCTCTCAGGGCTGTGCAAAATGACCTATAGAATTGAATCATGAGACTTAATGCACCGCCGGCCGGGGTCCCGGGCAGCCCCACGAAGGTACCGGCCGTGGCCTCCGAGGACTCCGAGCGCTTCGGCTTCGTCACGCTGGCGGAGTTCCTGCGCCGACTCCCGTCGCTGTCGGTGCTGTACGACGCCGGCAACGGGGACGAGCGCTTGCGGTGGGTGGAGCCGAGCGAACTCGAGGATCCGACCCCGTATTTGCTCGACGGCGAGTTCCTGCTCACGGCAGGCCTGCCGTTCGAGGGCGGTAGCGGCAGCGCGGAAGCGGTGGATGCCTATGTGCGGCGCTTGGTCCGGGCCAGCGTCGGAGCCCTCGGTTTTGGCCTGGAACCCTACTTCGAGGCGGTGCCGGACAATGTGGTCGACGCCTGCCGGCGGCACGGGCTGACATTGGTGTCCATCCCGGGGAACGTCCCCTTCGCCGCCCTCGGACTCGAGTTCTCCCGGCTCCTCGAATCGGACAACGCCAAGACTTTCCGCCAGTTGGCCGACACCAACCGCGAACTCATGCGCGCAGTCCTGTCGGCGCGCCCCGAGCACGAACTCCTGGCCGCCCTCGTGCAACGCGTCCCGGTCTGGGCCGTGCTGTTCGGCGCTGACGGACGGGTCCGTGCCCGCGGGTCGGCCGGTTCCGCCGGCACGCAGGCCGCCGTCCCTGGCGCCGCCCCGGTAGCGGTCGTTGATTCCGCCGCCTTGCAGCCGTTGCTGACCCGGCTGCTCTCGGGCAGCGGACCCCGGATGGAGATGGATTCATTCGACGTCGCCGGCTCGTCGCTGGTCTTCGGGTATCCGTTGCGCAGCACCCGGGACGCCAACCTCGGCGCGCTCATCCTCGGCACGGACGCACCGCTGACCCCGGCGCAGAACAGCGCGGTCTCCACCGCCGTCGGGCTACTGGAATTGCTGGTCCGCCAGCGCACCAGCGGTTCGTTGGCCCCGAGCCAGCTGGCCACGGCGTTGCTGTTACACCCGGAGACCGTGACGTCCGGAACGTCACGGCAGGTCACGGGCTTGAAGGATTTGCTGGCACAGAGCGTTTCCTCGACCCGGTCCGGTCAGCTGCGCGTCGTCCAGGGCCTCCGCATGGGCACCCCCGCTGGCGCCGCCGGGACTTCGGACGCACCGCGGCGCACGGGCGAAGGCGCCGTGCGGGAACTGCTTGAATGGCGCCGGCTGTTGGACACCAAGTTAGTGGAACTGACCGACTACGGCTTTGCCGCCATTACCAGCCTTAGGGTCGACGACGCCCTACTCGCCGAGGTGGAACGGCTCGGCTGGCGCCTGGTGATTGGCGGCGGCACCGAAATCGCTGGCCTGGCTGACGCCTATCAGCGCGACTCCTCGCTGCGAAACCGGGTTCTTACGAGCCGCCGGAGCGTCCGGGCGGACGACGTCTCGTGGTCTGTGACGGGCCTGCTCGGCCCCGAGGCCGGCGCCTTGCTGGCCGGACGCCTGCTGGCACCCGTGCTCGCGCTCGGGCCGGAGCGTCGCGACACCCTGCTCGGCATCCTGCGGGCGTGGCTTGGTGAGAACGGTAGCTGGGACGCCACGTCAAAGGCCACGGGACTGCATCGGAACAGCGTGCGCCGGCAGATACGCAGCATCGCCGAACTGCTGGGCCTTGACCTAAACCAGGCTCAGGCCCGCGCGGAGCTCTGGATCGCGCTCCAGTACCAGGGCGGAGCGGAGCCGCCCGGCTCCGCAGCCGACGCCGACGCCGTCGCCGTCGCCCGCGCTGGCGCTGGCGGCCCGCTGGCAGCCGTGAAGCCGGCCGCCCGGATCTCAACCCTTCAGAGGCCCCAGGAACGGTAGAGGTCCGGGCGGCGGCCGCGCAGATAGTTGACCGCGTTCTCCGCACCGGCTCCGCTGTCCGCCGTGTCTCCGGCTGGTTTCGCGGGCTCACCCACCTCGGCAAACAGCAGTTCCACGCCGGCTCCGGCCGCAGCCAGGACGTTGCCGTCCGGGCCGGCAACAATGCTGCCGCCGTGGAACTCGGAGCCGGCTTCCACGCCGCTGTGATTGGCGTAAGCCACCGTCAGTTGGTTCTCCAGCGCCCTGGCCCGGACCAGCACCTCCGGCACCGCGTCGAATGCGCCCGCGAGGGCCGTTGGCACTAGCAGCAGTTCGGCACCGCGCAGTGCTGCAGCCCGTGCGGACTCGGGAAACTCGATGTCGTAGCAAATGACCAGGGCGGTCTTGAACCCGTGGAATACCACCACCTCGGGGGCTTCCGCGGCCGGCGCAAACGCTGCACGCTCCTCGGGGCCGAACAGATGAACCTTGCTGTAACTGAGCAACTCGTCCCCAGACTCGTTGACCAGGGTCGCGGAAATGTTCCACTCTCCGGCCGGCGTCACTGCGGGCAGGCTGTAGACCAGTGCGATGTTGTGCCGCCGGGCAGTGCCGGCCAGGACCCCCCGGATCGCCGGCAGCGTGGTGGGATCGAAGGCTGCCCGCAAGCGGCGAGGCGCGTAGCCGACGGGGAAGAGTTCCGGCGTCAGCAGCAGCTGGGCGCCCGCTTCGGAAGCCGCGCGCGCCGCTTCCTCCACCGCCGCACAGTTCGCCGCCACGTCCAGAACGACCGACTTCGCCTGCATGAGGGCCAGCAGCACCATTACCACCTCAAAATTCGTCGGACACCTCCGCAGGACCGCTGCGGACTCTGTTGTCCCAGCGTAACCTCGGCCCAGAAAGCCGGCGCTGGTGCATTTCCGCCCTGACGGCAGCTAACCAGGGCGGAACGCCCGGCAAGCCGGTTGCAGGAAGGCCGGCGGCCGGTCGCGTCGCCGGAACCACGCGACGCCGAAACCACGCGATGCCATCATCCATTGCGTTAACTTCTTGACTACAAGCGGTTGATGGGGCACGCTTCATTCCATGCCCTCACCATCGCGCTCAACGAGGAGCCGCACCAAAAACCCCGGGTCGCAGTCCGCCCTGCGGCATTTGAACCAGCAGCGGATCATCGAGTGCCTGCTGGCTGGCCCTTCCACCCAGGCAGAACTGGCACGGCAGACCGGCCTGTCCACGGCGACTGTGTCGAACATTGTCAGGATCATGCAGGACGCCGGCCTGGCGTCCACCGAGCCGATCACCAGCTCCGGCCGGCGCGCCCTGAACGTCCGGCTTAACAGCAACGGCGCCGTCGCCGTCGGCATCGACTTCGGCCGGCGCCACCTGCGGGTGTTCCTGGCCTCCCTCAGCTACCACGTGATCGCTGAGGAATCGATCCTGCTACCCCTGGGCCACCACGCGGAGGAAGGCATCGCGGCGGCCGTCGCGGTGCTGGACAGGCTGCTGGCCGGCAGCGGCGTCGAACGCAGTGCCCTCGTGGGGGCCGGCGTCGGCATCCCCGGCCCAATTGACCGCCGCACAGGCACCGTGGCACAAGGCGCCATCCTGCCCGAGTGGGTGGGCATCAATATTCTCAATAGGCTCGAAAAAGCGCTGGATCTTCCGGTTTTTGTCGACAACGACGCCAACCTCGGCGCCCTGTCCGAGGTCACCTGGGGTCCTCACACCGGCGTCAACAACCTGCTGTTCCTCAAGATCGGCTCAGGCATCGGCGCCGGGTTGATCCTGAACGGAATGCCTTATTACGGGAACGTCGGCATCACCGGGGAAATCGGCCACGCCACGATCCACGAGCACGGTCTGGTCTGCCGCTGCGGCAACCGGGGCTGCCTGGAAACGATCGCCTCCACCACCACCATGATCGAGCTCCTGAGCCGGGGCGAGGACAGGCCGCTGACCCCGGAGGACATCGTGCGCAAGGCCCTGGGCCGCGACTCGGCAACCCTGCGCGTGGTGGACGACGCCGGCCTCGCCGTCGGCCGCGCACTGGGCAACGTCTCAAACCTGATCAATCCCGAGGTGATCGTCGTCGGGGGCCCGCTGGCAGGTCTCGGCGACCTGCTCCTGGACCCGATCCGGCGCGGCCTGGTGCGCCATGCCGTGCCAGTCATCGGCGAGACCACCACCCTGACCATGTCCTCGCTGGGCGACCGCGCCGAGGCCCTGGGAGCGACATCCCTGGTGTTCCAGCACGCCGGAATCCGGCGCAACTAGGGGCCGAAACGCCCGCGAAACTCGGCGCATTTCGAAAGCCGTTACCTGCTCGTTGCGTTAAAGACTTGACGACAACGATGTGATCCAGTTTACTTTTGCATCAGACGGCCCTGCGATTTGCAGAGGCGGACAACGAAGTCATGCATTGGAGGCGTAAAGGCAATGACGTCCCTCGACACGCACAGCGATCCGATAATTCTCGAGATGCGCTCCATCACCAAAGAGTTCCCCGGCGTTAAAGCATTGGCCGAGGTGAGCCTGCGGGTGAAGGCGGGCGAGATCCACGCCATCTGCGGTGAAAACGGCGCCGGAAAATCCACCCTGATGAAGGTGCTCTCGGGCGTCTACCCGTTCGGCACCTACGACGGCGACATCGTCTACCAGAGCGAAGTCCAGCAGTTCAAGGACATCCGGGCCAGCGAACAGGCCGGCATCGTGATCATCCACCAGGAGCTGGCCCTCATCCCGGAACTTTCCATCATGGAGAACATCTTCCTGGGCAACGAACCCACCCGGCGCGGAATGATCGACTGGGGCGAGGCGCGGACCCGCTCCACCGAACTGTTGGCCAGGGTCGGCCTCCGGGAGAATCCGGATACCCCGGTCAAGGAAATCGGCGTCGGCAAGCAGCAGCTGGTTGAAATCGCCAAGGCGCTCAACAAGCGGGTTAAGCTCCTCATCCTGGACGAGCCAACTGCGGCCCTGAACGAATCCGACTCCCAGCACCTGCTGGACCTGATCCTGGGCCTCAAGGGCCGCGGCATCACGTCAATCATGATTTCGCACAAGCTCAACGAGATCGAGCAGATCGCCGACTCGATCACGATCATCCGGGACGGCAAGTCAATCGAGACCCTGGACGTCAAGGCCGACGGCGTCGACGAGGACCGGATCATCAAGGGCATGGTGGGCCGGACCCTGGAATCGCGGTTCCCGGACCACGAGCCCCAGATCGGCGAGACGTTCTTCGAGGTCAAGAACTGGAACGTGGGGCACCCTCAGATCCAGGACCGTCTGGTCTGCAAGAACTCCAACTTTTTCGTCCGCCGGGGCGAGATCGTCGGCTTCGCCGGGCTGATGGGGGCGGGCCGCACCGAGCTGGCGCGCTCCTTGTTCGGCCGTTCCTACGGGCGTTTCATCTCCGGCCAGGTCTACAAGGACGGCAAGGAACTTCACCTCAAGAGCGTCAAGCAGGCCATCGACGCAGGGCTGGGCTACGTCACGGAGGACCGCAAGTCCCTGGGCCTGAACCTCCTGGACGACATCAAGGCCACCACGGTCTCGGCGGCGCTGAAGAAGGTCAGCAGGCACAACATCGTCGACGTCGACAGGGAATTCACCGTCGCGGAGCAGTACCGCAAGTCGCTGCGCACCAAGACTCCGTCCGTGGAGGAAGGCGTGGCCAAGCTGTCCGGCGGCAACCAGCAGAAGGTGGTGCTGGCGAAGTGGATGTTCACCGACCCGGACCTGCTGATCCTGGACGAACCCACCCGCGGAATCGACGTCGGCGCCAAGTTCGAGATCTACGGCATCATCCAGCAGTTGGCCAACCAGGGGAAGGGCGTCATCGTCATCTCCTCGGAGCTGCCGGAACTGCTGGGCCTCTCCGACCGCATCTACACGATTTTCGAGGGCGCCATCACCGGCGTGCTGAACAAAGAGGAAGCCAGCCAGGAAAGCCTCATGAAACTGATGACTTCCGCCCGCAAGACCGCCTGATCCTCTGGGACTATCCAGAACATTCCGGACAACAAGGACTGACACCATGAATGCGCTCAAGAAGCTCTTTGGCGGCAATACCCGCCAATTCGGCATGATCTTCGCCCTGGTCGCGCTGATCGTCTTCTTCCAGATTTTCACAGAGGGCCGCACGCTCACCCCGGGCAACGTCATCAACCTCTTCAACGGCAACTCCTACATTCTGATCCTCGCGATCGGCATGGTGCTGGTGATCATCGCCGGCCACATCGACCTCTCGGTCGGCTCGATCGCGGCGTTCGTGGGGGTCAGCGTGGCTCTTATGATCCGCGATTGGGGCATCCCGTGGTACCTCGGCATCCTGTTCGGGCTGTTGCTGGGCGCCGTGATCGGGGCCTGGCAGGGATTCTGGGTGGCCTACGTCGGTATCCCGGCCTTCATCGTCACGCTGGCCGGCATGCTGCTCTTCCGCGGCTTCAACCAGTTCGTCGGCAAGTCCAACACCATCCCGGTGCCCAGCGACTTCCAGTACATCGGTTCCGGCTACCTGCCGGAAGTCGGGCCGAACACCGGTTTCAACAATCTGACGGTCCTGCTGGGCCTGCTGGGCGCGGGCTTCGTGGTGTTCAGCGAGATCCGCTCGCGCCGCAAGGCCACTGCGCTCGGCGCCGAGGTGCCCGAAGCCTGGGTGACCATTACCAAGCTGGTCCTGATCTGCGCCGCCATCCTCTACGCGACGTACCTGTTCGCCACCGGCCGGCCCGGCACCTCGTTCCCGGTCCCGGGCCTGATCCTGGCCATCCTGGTCCTGATCTACGGGTTCATCTCATCCAAGACCATCGTCGGCCGCCACGTCTACGCCGTCGGAGGCAACCGGCACGCCGCCGAGCTGTCCGGCGTGCAGTCCAAGAAAATCAACTTCCTGGTCATGGCGAACATGTCCATTCTGGCCGGCCTTGCCGGCATGATCTTCGTCGGCCGGTCCACCGCCTCCGGTCCGTTTGACGGCGTCGGCTGGGAGCTGGACGCCATCGCGGCCGTCTTCATCGGCGGCGCCGCGGTGACCGGCGGCGTCGGAACGGTAATCGGCTCGATCGTCGGCGGCCTGGTGATGGCTGTGCTGAACAACGGCCTGCAACTCCTGGGCGTCGGCGCGGACCTCACCCAGATCATCAAGGGCCTCGTGCTCCTCATCGCCGTCGCCTTCGACGTCTACAACAAGAGCCAGGGCAAGAGGTCGATCATCGGCATGATGATGAAGAACTTCAGCCGCAACAGCGAGTCCCGGCCCGAGGAATCTACGTCCACCAAAGAGGTCATCGCCAGGGAATCCTGAATAACTCCCCGGCCCCGCTCCCATGATTCTCCGAACACCATCTATAGAAAGTGAACCCAGCAATGCAAATGATTGGTAAAGCAGGAAAGGCAGCAGCAATCGCTGCTATTGCGGCACTGGCGCTGACAGCCTGCGGCCGCTCCGACACCGCATCTTCGGGTAGCTCGAGCGGCGGCGAGGCGTTCCCCAAGAACTCCTCGATCGGCGTCGCGCTCCCCCAGAAGACCAGTGAAAACTGGGTGCTGGCGGAGAAGCTGTTCAACGATGGCCTCAACGGTGCCGGCTTCAAGGCAGATGTGCAGTTCGCCAACGGCGGCGTCTCGGAGCAGCAGAACCAGATCAGCGCCATGGTCACCAAGGGTGCCAAGGTCATCATCGTGGGTGCCATCGACGGCGCCCAGCTGGGTACCCAGCTCAAGCAGGCCAAGGACGCCGGTGCCACCATCATCGCGTATGACCGGCTGCTGCTGAACACCGCGAACGTGGACTACTACGTGGCCTACGACAACTTCAAGGTCGGCGTGCTGCAGGGCCAGGCCCTGCTGGACGGCATGAAGGCCAAGAAGCCCTCCGGCCCGTACAACATCGAACTGTTCGCCGGCTCCCCCGATGACGCCAACGCGAAGGTATTCTTCGACGGAGCCATGAGCATCCTGAAGCCGAAGATCGACGACGGCACCCTCAAGGTCCTCTCCGGCCAGACCTCGTTCGAGCAGGCCGTCACCCAGGGCTGGAAGGCAGAGAACGCCCAGCGTCGTGCCGACACCCTGCTCAGCGGCACCTACGGCAGCGCCACGCTTGACGGCGTGCTGTCCCCGAACGACACGCTGGCCCGCGCGGTCCTGACCTCGGTCAAGGCCGCAGGCAAGCCGCTGCCGATCATCACCGGGCAGGACTCCGAGGTGGAGTCCGTCAAGTCAATCCTCGCCGGTGAGCAGTACTCCACCATCAACAAGGACACCCGCAAGCTCGTTGAACACGCGATCACCATGGTCAAGGACATCCAGGCCGGCAAGACGCCTGAGATCAACGACTCCAAGTCCTACAACAACGGGGTCAAGACCGTTCCGGCCTACCTCCTGGAGCCGGTCATCGTGACCAAGGCAAACGTCAAGACGGCCTACGTCGACGACCCGGTACTCGGACCGCTGACGAAGTAGCCTGACGCTTTACCTCAGAGCCCCGGCTCCCCCGCAAGGGAGGGCCGGGGCTCTTTCGTGAAACGGACCGCCGCTTCCGTCTCCGGCGGGGCCGGCTCACCGAGGACACCGGCCGCAACCGTGCGACGGCGGGCACCGCCGTGTAGCCTCTCGCGGGCGGCGCCGCCGTGTAGCCGGGCGTGGTGAGAGGATGGCAGCATGACTGCCCCTATCGCCACGCCCTGGCTGTTCAGCCAAACCGACCAGGACCCCCGGACGGCCACCGGCGCCAGGCTGCGGTGGGGCGTGATCGCGACCGGGAGCATCGCTGCCACGGTCACCAACGACCTTAAACTTCTGACCGACGCGGAGCTGTACGCGGTGTCCTCCCGCAATCAGGCCGCGGCGGACGCGTTCGCGGCCGACTACGGCTTCACGCGGGCCTACGGCGACCAGGACGGCGTGGCCGGCTACGAACGGCTGATCGCCGACGACGCCGTCGACGTTGTCTACGTCGCCACCCCTCACGCCCAGCATCATGCAGTTGTCCTGGCAGCCCTCCGGGCAGGCAAGCATGTGCTGTGCGAGAAGGCCCTCACGATCAACGCCCGGGAGGCCTCCGAGCTCGTGAACCTGGCCCGGGACAAGGGCCGGTTCCTGATGGAAGCCATGTGGAGCCGGTTCCTGCCCGGCATGCAGCGGGCATTCGAGATCGCCGCTTCCGGCGAGATCGGCGAGGTCAAATGGATCGGTGCCGACCTGGGCTTCCCGGCCCCGTACTCCCCCACATCCAGGCTCTGGGCACCGCGGGACGGCGGCGGCGCGCTGCTGGATATCACCGTCTACCCCCTGCTGTGGGCGCTGGGAACGCTGGGCTTCCCGCAGACGGTCACAGCCACCGGCTGGCTCAACGACGACGGCGTGGACGCCCAGAACGCCCTGACCCTCGGCTATCACCATGGAGCCCAGGCCCAGCTGACCTCCTCGCTCCTGGCTTATGGGCCGCGCACCGCCACCGTTGCGGGCAGCAAAGGGTTCCTGCAGAGCCTGGGATCGATCAATAACCCGAAGGAGCTGGTGGTGCAGATCGGCTTCGACGAGCCCCGCACCGAGCGTTTCAGTGTGGTGGGGCGCGGTTACAGCTACGAACTTCGCGAGGTCACGCGCTGTATCCAGCAAGGCCTCACCGAGAGCCCGGTCATGCCGCTGCAGGATTCGCTGAACACCATGCGGCTGTTCGACGGCGTCCGTGCGCAGCTGGGCGTGAGCTACCCGAACGACGTGCACTAGCCGCGGATTCGCGGGCCGCGTGCCGGCCCGATTTGCCGGAGCCTATGGACTCGCCCCGGCCTCCGGACTTACGCTGTAGACCAATCGTCGAGATATTTCGGGGAGGGGTGTTGCGCATGATGTCTGAGAGCAGCCCTCCGCGTGTGCTCCGCATCCTGCGCCGGGTGCTCCTGGCCATCGCGACAGGGCTGATGTGGCTGGCGCTCTCCGCCGTCGCGGCCAATGCGAACGAAGTGAAGGTTTTCGGCGCTGTTCCGCACAGTTCAGATACCGCCGTTGCAGCCATGATCCAACGGCCTATGACGGACGAGGAGCTTGCGCCCGCACCCAGTCCGACGGCCGTGCCGCCCGTAGTGGCCGCCCCGACCCTGCCGGCTCTCGCTCCGTCGTTGTCGCCTGCGCCGCCGGTGGCCCCGACGCCGGCGCCCGTCGTGGTGCAGCCCGCGCCGCCGATTGTTCCCGCACCGGCGCCCGTCGTGGCGCAGCCCGCGCCGCCGATTGTTCCCGCACCGGCGCCCGTCGTGGCGCAGCCCGCGCCGCCGATTGTTCCCGCACCGCCGGCGGCCCCGGCACCGCTCGTCACCCACAGCCCGTCTCCGGTCCCGCCGGCAACCAAGCCAGCCGACCCCCCAGTGCTGCCCGCGCCGGCGCCCGTTCCTGCCCCGGTAGCGCCGGTGACCGGCCCGGCCGACCCGGCCACGCCGCCGACAACGGCCGCCGGCGCCCTGCCGGGCGTTCCGGTAGTTCATCCGACACCGCAACCCACGCCACCGGCTGCTAAGCCAGCGCCCGGCACCTTACCGCTACCTGGCCCGCCCGGTGCCGTCACCCCGGCCCCGCCGACTCAGCCCGTGCTGCCTGGAACAATCCCGTCCGCCCCTGCGCCCGTCCCCGATCCCAAGCCCGTCCCGGCGACCGCCACGGCGACCGTCCAGGCCCCGGGAACCACTGTCCCGGCAGTCCCCGCCACAAAACCACCAGTGCTGCCCCTGTCCGCCGTGTCGGCTGTCTCCCCGCTCGCTGATCCTGCACTCGCTTGCGCCCCCGGCGCACCCGGCCAGCCACAACGCGTACTGGCCAGCTCGGGCGTCTATGTCACGGCGCGCCTGTCCTATGGACCCCTTCTGGTCCTGCCGCAACCGCAAGGTGCCGGCTCTCCCGTAGCTTCTCCGCCCGAAGGAAACCCCGCACCTGCGAGCCCCGTTCCCGGCGACAGCACTCCTGCCTCGCCGGCCGGCGGCGGCAATGACGGCCCGCGCCCCTGGGGTGGCGGAACCGGCCTCCCGGTCCCCAATGCCCTGCCGCCGACACCAGGCTCAGGCTCCGGCAGCGGATCCACGACCAGCGGGCCTTCCGGGGCAGTCGCGTGGCTTCCGGGTTCCCTCTTCTTTATCCCACCGATGGGTGCCGACCCCATCAGCGGCCCGTTAAAGCTCGTCCATCCTGCTCTCTCCGCTGATCCTGGATCTTCTCCTGACTAGAAGGGCCGTTCTCTGCCGTTTCGCTGCGCAGAGCACGGTCCTTCGGGTTGCCACGCGCGCCCGCCGTCAGTCATTCAGGAGAACCTCCCATGGACCCCACCGTCCGCAACCGGTTATCCGGTAGCCTCGATTCGCATAGGCGCACCGTCTCAGCGCCGCCCGCGACCGGGCCCCTGCCGTCACGCCCCGCAACCCTGTGGATTCACCGACCCCAATTGATACCCCCGCTTGCGGAACGTCCGCCGTAGCGCGTGTCCGCCCCCGCCCAGGTTTCTCTGCCGCCGGAGCGAAGTCGTTGGATCCGCTGGGGGATTCAACGGCCTCACAGGCTCCGGCGACCAGTACCCTCTTACCCGTGAAAGGTGGATGCAGACCCCCACAAGACATGTGAGCGGTACCGCCCGCGCCGAGGCACGATGCCCGGACCCGTACTATTCTTTAGGGGCGCTGCCAGAGCGCCAACGGGAAGGACGGCGGGAACATCGTGGACGCTTCGCCCAGTGAGGTCACGAACGAGATGTTGAGCGGCCGTTACCGTCTGGGAGACGTCATCGGCCGGGGCGGGATGGCGTCCGTGTACTCGGCCCGGGACGAGAACCTGGGCCGGGACGTGGCGCTCAAATTGTTCGGTCCGCGATCCCCCGATGCCGATGAAATCAAACGCCAGCAGGCCGAGATCGAACTCCTGGCCACGCTGAACCACCCAAGCCTGGTGACGCTCTTCGACGCCGGAACAGACACGCGGGTGCCCACCGAGCCCCGGCCTTTCCTGACCATGGAACTGGTGGAAGGCCAAGACCTTCGCAGCCGGATCCGACACAGCACGCTACCCTTGAACGAGATTGCCGTCATCGGTGCGGGCCTCGCGGACGCCCTCGCCTACGTCCACTCCCTCGGCATCATCCACCGCGACATCAAGCCGGCCAATGTCCTCCTGGTGCAGGTCCGGCCCGGGGAACCAGTGCGGCCGAAACTGACCGACTTCGGCATTGCCAGGATTGTCGACGGGACCCGTCTCACCGCCACCGGAAGCATGGTAGGAACGGCGGCCTATCTGAGCCCCGAGCAAGCCCGCGGCGCCGACATGGGCACGGCCAGCGATATCTATTCGCTCGGCCTGGTGCTGCTGGAGTGCATCACAGGCGCGGTGGAGTATCCCGGCAGCGCCGTCGAATCTGCGGTTGCACGCCTGCACCGCGCCCCCGTTGTCCCGGCCACCGTTCCGGCCGAATGGGAGCAATTGATCGGGGCCATGACCGCACTGGATCCCCTGGATCGCCCGGCCGCGGCCGAAGTGGAGGCCGCACTGCGCCACGCACTGATCGCACCCGATTCGCTGCCCGGGCTACTGGCCGAGGAGCGCACCCGGGTCCTGCCGGCTCCGCCGGCCCGGCTGCCGCGCGCCGGCCGGGCGCACGCCGATCATGCCGCCACACGAAGTGTGGCCCACGACGCCGCCCACGCGGGGTTCCCGGGCGACGCCCGTACCCGCCGGCAGCACGCGCTGACGCCAGGCACGCTGACACAGGACACCCTGATACCGGACACGCTGACACAGGACACGCTGATACAGGACACCGAAGCACCCCGTGCCGGCGGCCGAGGCTTCTTCTCCCGCGGGTTCACTCGGTTCCGCGGCTGGCGGCGCCGCACCCGGATCGCCGTCGTGCTGGCCGTCGTCGCCCTGCTTGCGGCTGCCGCCGGCGCCGTTCCCCTCGCCTTCGCCGCTCCGGAGGCACCCGCCGTCGTGCCCTATCCCGCGGTCACCGGCGAACTGGGCGAACACCTGAAGCAGCTACAGAACAGTGTGCAGCCATGAGCGTCCACAGCAACTGGCGTTGGCGGGCGGTTGCCGGCCCGCTGCTCGCGGGCGCCCTGCTGGCGGGCTCCCTTTCCGGCTGCGCAGAGCCGGCTCCGGACCTGGACAGCGCAGCGGCCGGGCAGCTCCAATCCCAGGTCCACGCCGTCACCGAGGCTGCCGCCACCGAGGACTCCGCCGGTGCGCTGAAGCTGCTGGACGAACTAGGGTACGGGCTCGACGCGGCAGCAGCAGAGGGCAAGGTGTCCTTCAAACGCCACCAAAGCATCAAGACGTCCCTTGACGCCGTCCGCGCCGACCTAACGGCCAGGGTGGCCCAGCAGCAGGCCGCCGCCGCGGAAGCCGCAAAGGCGGCCGCAGCAGTGCAGGCCGAAGCGGCGGCTGCCCAGGCGGCCGCAGACCAGGCAGCCGCAGATCAGGCAGCACGGGCAGCGCCGGCACCGGCGCCCGTCCCGGCTCCCGGAAACTCGGGCGAGAACGGCAAAGCCAAGGGAAAGGCTAAGGGCGGCGGCTAGGCGCCGCCGGCGGGCCCGCCGGGGAAGCCTGTCGAACTTTCGCTATCAGCCGGATCCGGCTAGCTTGGACACCCAGGCACAGCACAGCCTTGCCCTGTCCGAGCGAACACCCGGGCCCTTGCACCAACCTTGTATTCGTCCCCTGAAACGGCTGGCGGGCCGCCACCTGCCGGGCGAAGGAGTGAAATAAGCATCGCAACAGTCCAGGACTCCATCGATGTGAACGTCCCTCTGAGCCAGGCCTACAACCAGTGGACCCAGTTTGAGGATTTCCCGCAGTTCATGAGCGGCGTCGACGCCGTCCGGCACCTCGAAGACACGACCGTCCACTTCCAGACCAGCATCGGCGGGGTCAAACGCGACTACAACGCCCGGATCACCAGCCAGGACCCCGGCCGGCAGGTGGCCTGGGAGGGCCTGGACGGCCCCCGCAACGCCGGCAGCGTGCGGTTTACGGAGCTCGGACCGGCGGAAACAAGGGTCGACGTCGAACTCGTCTGGGAGCCCGGCTCCCCTACGGAAAAGATCGGCGCGGCGGTCGGACTCGACTCCCGGCAGGTCGGAGCGGACCTGCTGCGGTTCAAAAAATTCATTGAGGGCCGCGATTTTGAGACGGGCGCCTGGCGTGAGCGCGTGAACCAGGGCGACGTCGCCGGGCCCACGCCTGCGGGGCCCTTGCTGACCGACACCGGCTACGACGTCGTCGGCCCCCGGCAGACTGCCGGCACCGACCCCGACATGGCCACCGAACCGGCCTTCGACGGCATCACCCCTGACGACCGCCGGGACCGCCGCGCTTCCGACCGCTAACACGGGCCGCTCCGTTTCGCGCGGACGACGCCGTCGACGTCGCCGGCTGCGTCACCGCGCCGCCCCCACGGAGCGCCGTCAACAGTTGCCGCCGACGGAGGGCCTTAAACGCCGACCGGCGCACCGGGTCCCCGGTGCGCCGGTCGCGCTGCGCTTGGACTAGCCCAGCAGGGAGAGTACTTCGCTGAACTTGGCCGAGGGGCGCATCACGGCGGAGGCCTTGGCCTCGTCCGGACGGTAGTAGCCGCCGAGGTCGACCGGGGAGCCCTGCACTGCCAGCAGTTCGCCCACAATCGTCTCCTCGTTGGAGCCCAGGGCCTCTGAGACGGAGGCGAAGGCCGCTGCCAGCTCGGCGTCGTCGGTCTGGCGTGCCAGCTCATCGGCCCAGAACTTGGCGAGGTAGTAGTGGCTGCCGCGGTTGTCCAGCTCGCCGGCTTTGCGCTTGGGGGACTTGTTCTCCAGCAGGAACGTGCCGGTGGCGCGGTCCAGGGTGTCTGCCAGAACCTGCGCGCGGGCGTTGCCGGTGGAGGTTGCGAGGTGCTCGAAGCTCACGGCGAGGGCCAGGAACTCGCCCAGGCTGTCCCACCGCAGGTGGTTTTCCTTGAGCAGTTGCTGGACGTGCTTCGGAGCGGAGCCGCCGGCGCCGGTTTCGAACAGGCCGCCTCCGTTGATCAGCGGAACGATCGAGAGCATCTTGGCGCTGGTGCCGAGCTCCAGGATCGGGAACAGGTCGGTGAGGTAGTCGCGGAGCACGTTGCCGGTGACGGAAATCGTGTCCTCGCCCTTGCGCAGGCGTTCCAGGGTGAAGGCCGTGGCCTCATCCGGGGACATGATTTCCAGCTGCAGGCCCTCGGTGTCGTAGTCCTTAAGGTATTCCTCGACCTTGGCGATCATCCGGGCATCGTGCGCCCGGCCCTTGTCCAGCCAGAAGACGGCCGGCGTGGCGGAGGCGCGGGCGCGGGTGACGGCCAGCTTGACCCAGTCGCGGATCGGCACGTCCTTGGTCTGGCAGGCGCGCCAGATGTCGCCGGGGGCCACCTGGTGTTCAATCAGCACGGTGCCGGCGTCGTCGACCACCTGGACGGTGCCCGCGGACTGGATCTCGAAGGTCTTGTCGTGGCTGCCGTATTCCTCGGCGGCCTGGGCCATCAGTCCGACGTTCGGGACTGTGCCCATGGTGGTCGGGTCGAAGGCGCCGTGGGCGCGGCAGTCGTCGAGGACCACCTGGTAGATACCGGCGTAGCTGCTGTCCGGGAGCACGGCGAGGGTGTCGGCTTCCTGGCCGTCGCGGCCCCACATGTGGCCGGAGCTGCGGATCATGGCCGGCATCGAGGCGTCGACAATAATGTCGGACGGCACGTGCAGGTTGGTGATGCCCTTGTCCGAGTCGACCATGGCCAGCTCGGGGCCGTCGTTGAGGCCCTTCGTGATGGCGGCTTCGACGTCGCCGCGGATCTCCTCCGGGAGGTCTTCGAGTCCGTTGAGGATGGAGGCGAGGCCGTTGTTGGGGCTCAGGCCCGCCGCGGCGATCTGCTCGCCGTAGGTGGCGAAAAGATCGGAGAAGTACGCTTTGACGACGTGGCCGAAGATGATCGGGTCGGAAACCTTCATCATGGTTGCCTTCAGGTGGGCGGAGAAGAGCACGCCCTCTTCCTTGGCCCGGGAGACCTGGGCGGCGAGGAAGGTATCCAGCGCTGCGGCGCGCATCACGGTGCCGTCGATGACCTCGCCGGCCAGCACGGGGAACGCGCGCTTGAGGACCTTGACCGTGCCGTCTTTCTTGACCAGCTGGATCTTGATGTTCGTGTCGGCCCCGATAACCACGGACAACTCGTTAGAGCGGAAGTCGTCCGCATCCATGTGGGCGACGTTGGTATTGGAGTCCGGGCTCCAGGCGCCCATCGTGTGCGGGTTCTGGCGGGCGTAGTTCTTCACCGAGAGCGGTGCGCGGCGGTCCGAGTTGCCTTCGCGGAGCACCGGGTTCACGGCGGAGCCCTTGATCTTGTCGAAGCGGGAGCGGATGTCCGTCTCTTCGTCGGAGGCGGGGTTGTCCGGGTAGTCCGGCAGCGCGTAGCCCTGGCCCTGGAGTTCGGCGACGGCCGCCTTCAGTTGCGGCACGGAAGCGCTGATGTTGGGCAGCTTGATGATGTTGGCTTCGGGCGTCTTGGCAAGGTCGCCCAGCTCGGAGAGGGCGTCTCCGACGCGCTGCTCCTCGGTCAGGTAGTCACCGAAGGCGGCGATGATGCGGCCGGCTAGCGAAATGTCGCGGGTCTCCACTTCCACACCGGCCGTCGAAGCAAAGGCCTCGACAATCGGCAAGAACGAATAGGTGGCCAGCATCGGCGCTTCGTCGGTGTGGGTATAGATAATCTTTGCCATTGCTCGGGCATCTCCCTGAAAGTCTGCGGAAATCTTGCGTATCTCAACGGCTCTAACTTACCCGAGGTGGCCGCATTGGCGCCTATCCGGGACCGGCTCCGGCGGCCGCACGACAGCCTGAAGGATTCCGGAGCGGCCGTGACTCTCCCCGGAGTCAGTCTGTCACTTATTAACAAAGTACTTTACAAGCTAGTCAAGGTGACGTAGATTCTTACCCATCACCCTGCGGCCAGCACGGCCGTCTCTCCGCATCCCTCCTGGGAAGGACACCCACACTCCTCCAACAACCGGTCAAAGAAAAAGGAGCAGGGCTACGCGGGGTCACTTGCCGCCCATCCCCTCGACGGGGGCGGCCGAGTGGCCCCTCGTTCCCGTGGGCGCAGTTCTCGCCTTGGCTCGGCGGGGCTGGACGGCGGCGGCTCCGCGGGCCGTCCGCGGGACATGCCCTCCGTCGGAGCCGCCCAATGGACATAGTGCCCGCATGCCCACCCCTGCCCGCGAAGAATGAGCATGTCCCCCTGGACCCGGCCGCCCAGCCGCCCGAAGCTCAGCCTGGACATGTCCTAAGCCGGGGCCGACCAATGGACATAGTGCCCATATGCCCAGCCCTGCCCGCGAAGAATGAGCATGTCCCCCGGACCCGCCGGGCATGCCCACCCCTGCCCGCGAAGAATGAGCATGTCCCCCAGACACGGCCGCCCAGCCGCCCGACGCTCAGCCTGGACATGTCCTAAGCCGGGGCCGACCAATGGACATAGTGCCCATATGCCCAGCCCTGCCCTGCCCGCGAAGAATGAGCATGTCCCGCAGCGGGGCAGGCCCTGAACCTCGGAACCTCTAGTGGAAGAAGTGGCGTGCGCCGGTGAAGTACATCGTGATCCCGGCGGCGTTGGCTGCGGCGATCACTTCCTCGTCCCGGACGGAGCCGCCGGGCTGGACCACGGCGCGGACGCCGGCGTCGATCAGGATCTGCAGGCCGTCGGCGAACGGGAAGAACGCGTCCGAGGCCGCGACGGCACCTCGGGCCCGCTCCGGCGCGGCGGCGCCGTCCGCTTCTGCCTGGACGGAAGCCGCCCCGCCGGCACCCTCGACGTCGGACTCCACGGAGACGCCCAGCGTGTTGGCCCGTTCGACGGCGAGCCGGCAGGAGTCGAGCCGGTTGACCTGGCCCATGCCGATGCCGACGGCGGCACCCTCGGCGGCGAGCAGGATCGCGTTGGACTTGGCCGCACGGCAGGCCGTCCAGGCGAAGGCCAGGTCGGCCAGTGTGGCGGCGTCTGCGGCGTCGCCCGCGGCGAGGGTCCAGTTGGCGGGGTTGTCGCCGTCGGCGTCGACCTTATCCGTGGCCTGGACCAGCATGCCGCCGGAGACCTGGCGGAACTCGGTCGGGTAGCGGCCGTAGCCCTCCGGCAGGGTGAGCAGGCGGATGTTCTTCTTCTTGGCGAGGATCTCCACGGCTTCGTCCTCGAAGCCCGGCGCGATGACCACCTCGGTGAAGATGCCGGCCACGGTCCGGGCCATGCCGGCGGTGACCGTGCGGTTGGCCGCGATGACGCCGCCGAACGCGGACACCGGGTCGCAGGCGTGTGCCTTGGCGTGCGCGTCGGCGATCGGGTCGGCGGCGGTCGCGGAACCCACGGCCACGCCGCAGGGGTTGGCGTGTTTGATGATCGCGACGGCGGGCTCGGCGAAGTCGAACGCGGCGCGGAGGGCGGCGTCCGCGTCGACGAAGTTGTTGTAGCTCATGGCCCTGCCGTGCAGCTGGTCGGCCTGGGCGATGCCGGCGGGGGCGGCCTTGTCCACGTACAGCGCGGCCTGCTGGTGCGGGTTTTCGCCGTAGCGGAGCACCTCGGAACGTTCCAGCGCCAGCCCGGCGTAGGCGGGCCAGTCGATCACGCCGTCGCCGTCCTCGTCCAGGAACTGGCTGGCGGTCCAGGTTGCCACCGCGGTGTCGTAGGACGCGGTGTGCGCGAATGCCTTGGCGGCGAGCCGGCGTCGGGTCTTCAGGTCAAAACCGCCGGCGGAGGCCGCCTCCACGACGGAACCGTACGACGCCGGGTCCACCACGATCGCGACGGCGGCGTGGTTCTTGGCGGCCGACCGCACCATGGCCGGGCCGCCGATGTCGATCTGTTCGACGACGTCGTCCTGCGCCGCGCCGGACTTTACCGTCTCCACGAAGGGGTAGAGGTTAACGACGACGAGGTCGAACGGCTCGATGTCCATCGACGTCAGCGTATCCATGTGGGCCGGGACGCGGCGGTCGGCGAGGATGCCGCCGTGCACGCGGGGGTGCAGGGTCTTGACCCGGCCGTCCAGCATTTCCGGCGAGCCGGTGACTTCCTCGACCTCCTGCACGGGGATCCCGGCGGCGGCGATCTTCTTGGCGGTGGAACCGGTGGAAACGATCTTGACGCCGGCGTCGTGCAAACCGCGCGCGAGCTCCTCGAGGCCGGTCTTGTCGTAGACCGAGATGAGGGCGCGGCGGATGGGAACACGGTCGATGGATACACGCTCAGGCTGCGTAAAGCTCACAAAAGTCTCCGTCTTGGATCGCGGTCTTAGATCGCGGCGCGGCCGCGGTTGGTGGGGTGCGGCCAGTTTATCGCGTCCCGGCGCTCTGCCTTCCAGCGGGAAGCCCGCGCGCCGGAGCGTGAAGCGGGTATGGGCCGCGCCTGGGCCACGTAGAGTTTTCCCAGGAGGCGAAAATGAACACTTACACCACGGTGCCCAGCGGCGAGCAGGTGGTCCAGGAACTGCCGTGGCGGTGGAAGGTCCAGGGACGGATTTTCCTGATCGGCGGCCTGGGCTTCATGTTCGACGCCTGGGACGTCACGCTCAACGGCATCCTCATCCCGCTGCTCTCCAAGCACTGGTCCCTGAGCACGGGCGACGCGGCGTGGATCGGCACGTCGAACCTGATCGGCATGGCCCTGGGCGCCTTCGTCTGGGGCACCGTCGCTGACACCATCGGCCGCAAGAAGGCCTTCAGCGCGACGCTGCTGATCTTCGCCGTCTTCACCGTGCTGGGCGCCTTCTCCCCCGACTTCCTCTGGTTCGTGGCCTTCCGGTTCCTGGCCGGCTTCGGCCTGGGCGGCTGCATCCCGGTGGACTACGCGCTGGTCGGCGAGTTCACCCCGCGCAAGCAGCGCGGCAGGGTCCTCACCGCCATGGACGGCTGGTGGCCGATCGGCGCGGCGCTGTGCGGTTTCGTCTCGGCCGGACTGGTCGCCGCCTTCGCGGACTGGCGCCTGACCATGCTGATCATGGTGCTGCCCGCGCTGCTGGTGTTCTGGATCCGGCGCAGCGTCCCGGAGTCGCCGCTGTTCCTGATCCGCAAGGGCCGCCGCGAGGAAGCCGCCGGCGTCATCGACGGCCTGGTAGCAGCCACCGGCGCCGAAGCCCGGGTCTACAGCCTGCCCGAACCGCAGGATGCGCCGCGGCTCTCCGCGGGCAGCGCCTGGATCCAGCTCCGCGCGCTCTGGCAGTACGACTGGAAGATCACGACGGCGGCCTGGGCCCTGTTCTTCAGCATCCTGCTGGTCTATTACCTGTCGCTGACCTGGATGCCGCGGATCCTGATCGGCGCCGGTTTCGAGGAGTACAAGGCCTTCCTCACGACCGCGTCGATGGCCGCCGTCGGCCTGCTGGGCGTGGTGGTAGCCGCCCTGCTTGTGGAACGGACCGGGCGCAAGTGGATCCTGGCCGTGACGGGCCCGCTGTCGGCGCTGACGCTGGTGATCGTCGCCGTCGTCGTGGACATCCCGACGGCGGCCGTGTTCTGGCTGCTGGTGTTCGGCTTCCTGGTGCAGGTGGCCATCCCGGTGCTGTACGCGTACGTGTCCGAGCTGTACCCCACGGAGCTGCGCGGCTCGGGCTTCGGCTGGGCCTCGACATTTTCCCGGCTTGGCGCAGGCTTCGGTCCGCTGGTCTTCGCGGCGTTCCTGTGGCCGCAGCTAGGACTCGCCACGTCCTTCGCGCTGGCGGGCGGCCTGGTGCTGCTAAGCGTGCTGTGGATGGCCTTCTTCGCCCCGGAGACCAAGCAGCGCCGCCTCGCCTAACCCAACTGACTGGCAGCTGGGGCCGTTTTGAGCGCTCAAAACGTCCCCAGCTGCCAGTCACCTTGGCTGCCAGCCCCG
Organism: Arthrobacter sp. UYEF3; assembly: GCF_040546245.1. Taxonomy (NCBI): domain Bacteria; kingdom Bacillati; phylum Actinomycetota; class Actinomycetes; order Micrococcales; family Micrococcaceae; genus Arthrobacter; species Arthrobacter sp. UYEF3. The sequence continues at coordinate 13,815 of NZ_JBEPNK010000010.1, read as the reverse complement.
GCCGGCAAGGGCAGCCCGGACCTTGACCGCGGCGGCGCGGGCGTCGTTCTCCATGTGCCGTTTCGATATGCGGACCAGGATCCACCCGGCGCCGCCGAAATCCTCTTCCCTGGCGATGTCACGGATGATCTGGGCCGGTTCGGAGTGCCCGGCGCCCTCGTACTCCACGGCAACTTTGTGCTTCGGGTAGGCCAGGTCCGGTTCACGCACGACGCCGGAGCGCAGGATTGTGGCGGCGTTCAGTTCCGGTTCCGGCAGTCCTGCTCGGGCCAGCGCCAGCCGAAGCCTCGTCTCGGGGGCTGAGTCCGCCCCGATCCGGGCTTGCTCCAAGGCGAGCCGCGCTTTCCGAATGCCCGGCGTGCCCTTGTGCCGGTCGAGCATCTCGGCGAGTTCCTCCGGACTGGCGAAGGGATCCGACCGGTGCTCAAACGTAGGCCGGGGACGGCGCAACAGGTGGTCGGCCACCACGGTCAATTCGTCAATGCTCATCTTCCGGGCACAATCCAGCCAAGTTCTGGCACGTGTGGTGACCATAACGCCGTCGAGCCTGGTGATTTCGTCGTCGAAGAACTGTCCGACATGGCCGATCACGCCCCGGCGGCGGGGTATCGCCATCGTGTCCGGCCTGGAGATATGGATGCCTGGAGCGTGCAAACCCGGCAGGAATCCCGGAAAGTCCCAGATCAGAAAGGCCGTCGCGTGGGACGCTGCAGAGAATTGCGTTATCAGGGTGAGTGGCCGGGCCCGGAGTTTCACAGCCGAGCATGGATCAAGTGGCAGCCGGATCCCGCGGCTCGGAACGTGCAGGGAGCGGTGCTTGAGCCGGCGCCGGCTGACCCCGGCGTCGATGGCCTCCTGGAAAGTAAAGGGCGCCGAGCCGAACGGCTCCGGGAGCGGCCGGGGTGTTTTCATCGACCCATCGTCGCAAACCCGAGGGCCCTCCTTGACGGTTATCCACAGGCCGGCCCCTCCCCCGCAATGTGACTCGCAGCAGGGGCCGTTTTGAGGGCCCAGAACGGCCCCTGCTGCGAGCTAGTTGGGTGACTGGGGCGCAGCGGCGAGGGACCGCAGCGTCGACACGAGCAGCCGCCGTTCCGCGGCCTTGATCCGCTCGTGCAGGGTCTCCTCGGTGTCGGTTTCTGCCACCGGCACGGCTTCCTGGGCGATGATCGGGCCGGTGTCCACGCCGGCGTCGGCCCAGTGCACCGTGCAGCCGGTAACCTTCACGCCGTACGCCAGCGCGTCCCGGACACCGTGCGCTCCGGGAAAGGCCGGCAGCAGGGCCGGGTGGGTGTTCAGGTACCTGCCGCCAAACACGTCGATGAAGTCCGCGCTGACAATGCGCATGAACCCCGAGGACACGACGACGTCGGGCCGGTAGGCAGCCACGGCCTCGGTGAGCGCCGCGTTCCAGGCCGACCGGTCCGAGTAGGCCTTGAAGTCCACCACGAAGGTCGGGATTCCGGCGGCCGCGGAGCGCTCCACCCCGTAGGTTCCTGACCGGTCCGCCCCGACGGCGGCGAGGTCCACGTCCAGCTCGCCGGCCTTGACCGCGTCGATGACGGCTTGGAGGTTGGAGCCGGTGCCGGAGACGAGGACTACTATGCGCATGGCCTTAGCTTATGAGTAGCTCGCGTACGCTGGAAAATATGAACTCCCCCCACGACCCCGGTGCAACCCCGCGCGGCCAGCATCCGCGGAGCGAAGCGGCCAAAGCGTCGCTGCTCACGACGCACACGCTGTTCCGCACGTTCATTGTGGCGGTGCTCGGGTCGTTCTTTGTTTTCCAGCTGGACGTCAACTACCTCTGGCTCGCCGCTGTCCTCACCGCGGCCGGGGTGGTGATCGGCGTCGTCCTGCTGGTCCGCGCAGCGAGGCTCAGGGAATCGCGCCTGGTGTTGTTCGGGACCATCTCGGGCCTGGTGGTCTCCGCGGTGATGGTCCTGATGGTCCTCGCGTCCGCGGTCTTCTTCAACCAGATCCGGGACTACCAGCAATGCGCCCGCCACGCACTCACCGAGCAGGCTGCCTCCGCGTGCCGGACGGCGCTGGAGAAGTCCCTGCCCACGCAGCTGCGCTAGCGGCCCTGCCCCGGACGGCACCGGCTCAGTCCGAATTCGCGGCCGGCTCCAGGTCGGCTTCATGTAGCCGCTGCCGGCGTTCCAGCCATGGACCGGCCGCGTAACCGATCACGACGCCAATGCCGGTTTCCACGCCAACGAACAGCGCGGTCAGCAGCGGATCCGGGCCGATATCCGTCAGCCGTCCGACGCCGGCGGAACCGCGGGCCAGCCAGGCCAAGCCCGCCGTCAGCAGCCCCGCCACGGTGCCGATCAAGGCGCCCAGGACCAGGGTGGACACGGTGGCGGTGAACCAGCGCGACTTGACCTTGATGGAGAGCCATTCGTCGAAATGGTTTTCGCCGGCGCGCAGGAACCACCAGCCCGCCAGGACACCGGCGACAGCCGGCACCACCAGCGCCACGAAGCCATAGTCCAGGGCGCCGGAGGGCAGGGCCGCGAAGACCGGGACGGTGGGCAGCGGTCCGACGGCGGTGGCCAGCGGGCCCGCCGTCGAGCCGACGCCAAGCGCGAACCCGGAACCGGAGGTCCAGGCCAGCGCGAACACGGCCAGGTTGGGCAGGTAGCCCAGCTGCGCGAGGGTCAGGGCGGCGCCGCCCACGGGACCGGCATGGAGGGCCTCGTACACGGCGATGATGAGGTTCCAGTGGATGAGGAGGTCCGCCGCGAGGAGCGCAGCGGCCATGGCCAGGCTGGCCATCACGGCGACGAAGCCGGCCGTGACGGCGGAGCCCAGGTAGGAGCCCGCCCAACGCGAGTGCTGGCTGGTGCGCGAGAGCCAGGCAACGGCGTCGACGCCGATCAGGCGGCTCCAGGAGCCGGCCTCGCGGCGGGCGCCGATCACCATGCCAAGGGCGACGGGGATCAGCGGGACGATGGATGCAAACCAGAGGCTGACGCCCACTTCAGGGGTGCGGCAGAGGAAACCGGTGGCGAACCCGAAGGCGCCGTACATCAGCCAGGAGCCCAGCAGCGCCTGCCAGAGCTGGTCGGTGTAGGAGGCCCGGGCCAGGCGCCGGCCGGCCCGCCAGGCCAGCAGGAACGGGATCAGCGTGAGGCCCAGCGGAATCAGCGACAGCGTGCCGGATTCCGGCTGGCCCGCGGCACCCGCTCCGACGGTGTCCAGCAGCAATGGAACCCCGTGGATCAGCAGCCAGGCCTGGCCGGCCAGCCGGGCGAGGAAGTCAAAGCCGGTGTCCTTGAATCCGGCCGTGGACCAGACCGCGACGATCGGCGCAATCACGGCGAGCGCGGAGATCACGGCCGCCTGCGCGGATTCGAGCGCCCCCTGTAGCCACAAAGGCATCGGAAGGCCACGGTCCCCGGTCTGATCAGCGCGCAGTTTCATCGTGATCCATCGTGCCACGCGCCGGGCCGCGCCCCCGGTTCCGACAGGCTCTCGCGTTGCATTTCAGCCGCCCTGGGCACCGCTTTTTTGGACACTCCGCCGTAAAATTAAGAGTGTCCGCAACAGTGGTTGGAGGCAGAAAATGACTACCGCATCTCCACATGCACACGGAGCCCATTTCGGACGGGCAGATGTTCAGAACGTGGGCATGGGTGTGGGTATTGTCCTAACGGTCGTGGGCGTCCTGGGGTTCATTCCGGGCGTTACCACGCTGTACAGCGAACTGAGGTTCTTCGGGCCCGATTCGCGGGCCATGTTCCTTGGCCTGTTCCAGGTGTCCATGCTGCTGAACATCGTTCAGCTGGCCATCGGCGCCACCGGGTGGACCATGGCGCGCAACGACATGGGAGCACGGAACTTCCTCATGGGCTTTGGCCTGCTGTACATCATCTTCAGCGTTTACGGGCTAATCGTCGGCGTAGGGTCGGCGGCCAACTTCCTTGCGTTCAACACCATGGACATCTGGACCCTCCTGGTGCTGGGCGTGGCAATGATTGGCGCCGGCTGGTTGCTTTCGAGGCATCTGGCCGATGACGCACAAACCCGGTAATCGATATCCGGGAAAGGGAGCCGCGAATGAGGAACGTTTCATAGCAATCCAATTATTTCGTACTACCTGCTGGTGCGGGCGCCTTGAGTTTCGTTGGCGGCCGTACCAGCTTCCTTCTACCCGGCGTTTCACCCGGCGCGACGACTTCCGACGCCAGCTCGCCCACGCCGTTCCGACAAATGCTGGACTTATTCGACGGCGGCCCTCCAGACTGGCCTGACCCACAGACCTGAAAGGTTACCCATGCCGGACTTCTCAGCCTTCATCCCGGTTCTCGCCATCCTCGCCGTGGCGTTCGTCGTCATCCTGCTGGTCTGGGTGGCAACGAAGCTGATGTGGAAGGTGGCTGAGCCTAACGAGGCCCTCATCATTTCCGGGTTGACCCGGGGCACGCTGGACACCAGGGAGGGCATGGACTTCAAGATCGTCACCGGAAAAGGTGCGTTGGTGCTGCCCGGGCTCCAGACGGTCCGGACCTTGTCCCTGACCCTGAATGAAACCGAGCTCAAGGTTTCCTGCGTGACATCGCAGGGCATCCAGGTGATTGTCGAGGGCGTTGTCATCTACAAGATCGGCGACGCGCCGCCCTTCATTGCCAACGCCGCCCGCCGTTTCCTCGGCCAGCAGCCCAAAATGGAAAGCCAGGTCTACAACGTCTTCGAAGGACACCTGCGCTCCATCATCGGCAGCATGACCATGGAGGAAATCATCCGCGAGCGGGACAAGCTGGCGTCGCAGGTCCGCGGCGCCAGTGGTATCGAGATGGAAAAGCTGGGCCTGGTGGTCGATTCACTGCAAATCAAGGACCTGCAGGATCCCACCGGCTACATCCAGAACATCGCCAAGCCACACATTGCCCAGGTCAAGATGGAGGCCCGCATTGCCGAGGCCACCCGGAACCGGGAGGCTGCGGAAAAGGAAGCCGAGGCCGAGGCGCTGATTGCCGACGCCCAGAGCGTGTCTGCGATCAGGCAATCCATGGCGCTGGCCAACGCCGAGAAAGCCAAGGCCAATGCTGCCCAGGCCGGCCCCTTGGCCGACGCAACCGCCCGCCAGCAGGTCGTCGTCCAGGAAACCGAGGTGGCCAAGCTTGAGGCGGACCGCGAGGAGCAGAAACTCCAGACCACCGTCCGCAAACCGGCCGACGCGAAAGCGTATGCCAAGCGCACCGACGCCGAGGGCCAGAAATCCGCGGACATCAGCGCCGCCGAGGCACTGGCCCGGCGCACGGAACTCGAGGCTCAGGCCAATGCCCGCCGCACCGAGCTCACGGCCCAGGCCAACGCGACGGCAGCGTCGGCCGCGGCGGGAGCAACCCGGGTCACCGGCGAAGCCGAGGCCGCCGCGACGAAGGCGCGCGGTGACGCGGCGGCGTCCGCCATCAAGGCCAAGGCGCTGGCAGAGGCGGACGGCATTAAGGCTCGTGCCGAAGCGCTCGGGACCAACCAGGAAGCCGTCATCTCCCAGCAGTTGGCCGAGAATATGCCGGCCATCATCGCGGCGGCGGCAGAGCCGTTTGCCCATGTCGGCCAGTTCACGGTCCTCAACGGCGGCGAAGGCATCAACCGGATGGTCGGCGGAATCCTGGCGCAGGTGGGCGACTACCTCCCGGCCCTCCGGTCCGCCCTAAAAAACGGCAAGGAATCAACGAGGCAGCCGCCGAAAGCCCCCGATGCATAGAGAGGTCGACCGGAGCCTGACCGGCAAGATCGGGCGGGTGACCGGGCGCATCGGACCGGGCACGATCGGGGAAGTCATGCTCCCGTTCCTCGGGGGTACCAACGCCTTCCACGCCCACCCGTTCGACAAGGAGAGCGAGTTCACCGTGGGCGAGGAGGTGCTGGTGATCTACTACGAACCGCCACAAACGGTCTTCGTCGACGAACTCCCGGACGTCCTGCGGCGGGACGCCCGCGGTTATAAGCGCCACACCGACGACGGCGGGCCGTTTCTAGAACACCCCTGAGTCCACTTTTACGGCCCTTACGAACCCCGCCGGGCCACGCCTGCCATCCAATTGCCAGAATTGGCCGCTCCGAGGTCAGGCTTAGCGGCCATCTTTGGCACATCGTGCGCCACCCTGGCGCCGGGGCTCCGGTGCGCCCCCTATGATTTCTGAGGGGAGGATTCACTATGCACCGACGTTGGTCTCAGATTCATCCGGTTGCCGCCGCATGAGCACGTCCGCGCGCACCGAAGAGGACGCCCGGCTCCGCGAGGCCTTGTCCCTGCTCTCCGCCACGCTGGAATCCACCGCGGACGGCATCCTTGTGGTCGGCGCCGAAGGCCGGATCTCCTCCCTCAACAACCAGTTCCTCTCGATGTGGGGCATCCCGCGCGAGCTAGCTGACACCGGCGAGAACGGGGCCCTGATGGCCTTCGTCCTCGGCCAGCTGGCGAAGCCGGACCAGTTCCTCGCAAAGGTGAGCGCCCTCTTCGCCGATCCGGAGGCCGAGAGCCACGACGTGCTTCACTTCCGCGACGGACGCATCTTTGAACGCTATTCCCGCCCGCAGCGGGTGGATGAGCGCGTAGTGGGTCGGGTCTGGAGCTTCCGCGATGTTACCGAGGCCCGGCGCGCCCAGGACCGGATCAATCAGGCGATGGCGGACCTCGCGGCCCAGGCCAGCCAGCTGAAGGCTCTCGCCTTCCGGGACCCGCTGACCGGGCTGTCCAACCGGCAGCTCTTCAACGACCGCCTGGCGCACGCCCTGGCCGGACCGTGCGGGAACGCCGTCGACGTCCTGCTCCTGGACCTGGACGACTTCAAGGAGGTCAACGACGTTCACGGCCACCACGCCGGCGACCAGATGCTGATCGAGGTTGGCCGCCGGCTGCGTGCCTCTGTCCGGCCCAGCGACGTGGTAGCACGGCTGGGCGGCGACGAATTCGTGATCCTGCTGGTTGGTTCGCTCGACGCCGACGCCGCTGCCAAACGGATCGTCGAATCCTTGAAAGCGCCGGTCGGCCTTGACGGCACCATGCTGTGGCCCAGCCTGAGCCTGGGCCTGGCGTCCATCAGCGACGACGCCGTCGACGCTTCCCAGCTTCTCCGCCGGGCCGACATCGCCATGTACGCGGCGAAGGCGGCCGGCAAGAACCGCTACCTGCGCTTCCGCCCGGAAATGATGACCGCCCTGCTCGAACGCACCCACCTGGAGGCCGGGCTGCGGGCTGCCGTGGACAGCGGGGAAATCGTGGTGCACTACCAGCCGATCGTGTCCTGCCGGCTCGGCACCGTGGTCACGGTCGAGGCACTTGCCCGCTGGGAACGCGACGGCGAAGTGGTCCCGCCGCAGCAGTTCATTCCCGCCGCGGAGCGCAGCGGCCTGATCGTGGAGATCGGCACGGAGGTCCTGCTGCGCGGCTGCACCGAACTCAAGCCCTGGCTCGCCGCGGACCCCACCCGGTCCCTCGCCGTCAACGTCTCCGGCGTGCAGCTGCAGCGGGGCAACTTCCCGGACCTGCTGTTCGCCGCCGCCAACTCCTGCGGGGTGGACCCGCACCAGCTGGTCATGGAGGTCACCGAAAGCGTCTTTTTCGACGACGACTGCCAGGTCCAGATCCAGCTCGCTCAGCTCCGCAGCGCCGGCGTCAGGGTAGCGCTGGACGACTTCGGCACGGGCTACTCCTCGCTGGGACGGTTACAGGAACTGCCGGTGGACACGCTCAAGATCGACCAGTCCTTCGTGGCCATGATCCGTACCGGGCAGGAACGGCTGCCCATCCTGAACTCCATGATCGATATGGCCCACGGCCTCGGACTGACCGTCACCGCCGAGGGCGTCGAAACCCCGGAACAGGCGGAGTACCTGATGCGGCGCGGCTGCGACTCCCTCCAGGGCTTCCTGTTTTCCCGGCCCCAACCGGCGAGCATGCTCCCCGAGGCGCTCGCCGCGTCGGCCCGGACTTCGGCCTGCGCGGCAACACTGCCGCCCAAAAGCGGCCGGTGCTGTGATTTGCGTCTCAGGGCCATATGATGCTTGAAGTTTACTGACCGCCGCGCTGCCGGTGGAATCACATACCGAACGCCCGGGAGCTGGCATCAACGTGGAACAAGGACCGGCGGAGAGCCTGCTGGCGCAGGGCCCTGATGCGCTGCTGCTGCTCAGCACCGAGGGGACCATATCGTTCCTCAATCCGGCGGCCGAGCGCCTGTTCGGGTACGCGGCGGAGCAACTGGTCGGCGACGGGCACCGCCGCCTTCTAGTGGAGGACGACCGCGGCGGGTTCCTTCGGGTCCTGAGTAGCCTGGGCCGCTCCGCAACGTTCGGAACCATGCCCTTCCCCGCCGTCGGGCTGCACCGGGACGGCCGCGAAATTCCGTTGGAAATCACCTGTTCGCTCGTTACGACCCGGGGCGAAACGTCGATGGCAGTTGCCGTGCGCGACGCCTCCCACCGCCAGGACAACGACGCCGGCCGCCGCCAGGCTGTCTCGCTCCTGGACGCGACGCTGGAGACGACGGCGGACGGCATTCTGGTGGTGTCCAACACCGGCCAGATCACCAGCGTCAACGAACAATGCCTCCGGTTGTGGGGCATGCCGCGCGAGATCCTGGCCGAAGATGACGCCTACGCCCTGGTCAGGTTCATCGCCAAGCAGTTGCTGGACCCGGACTCCTTCAAGGCCAAGGTCGCCGAACTTTACGCCAACCACGAGCAGCACAGCCAGGACGTGCTCGAGTTCCAGGACGGCCGCACGGTGGAACTGTATTCGCGGCCGCAGAAGGTCGCGGAGGAGGTGGTGGGCCGGATCTGGAATTTCCGCGACGTCACCTTGCGCACCGTCGCGCAGGACCAGGCACGCCGTGCCCTCGACGAGCTGGCACAGCAGGCGGACCAGCTCAAAGCCCTCGCCTTCCGGGATCCCCTGACCGGCCTGGCGAACCGCATGCTGTTCAATGAGCACGCCATCGCCGCGCTGGAATCACCCGGCTCCGTGGCGGTGCTGCTGCTGGACCTGGACGACTTCAAGGAAGTCAACGACATCCTGGGCCACCACGCCGGGGACCAGATGCTGGTGGAGATCGCCCGCCGGCTGCAGAACTGCGTGGGTCCGCACGGCACCGTGGCCCGGCTGGGCGGCGACGAATTCGTGGTCCTGCTGGTCGACTGCAACGACTCGGATGCGGTGGCACAACGGATCGTCAGCACGCTGAACGCCCCGGTCACCATTGAGGGAACCCTGATGCGGCCCGGGCTGAGCCTGGGCGTGGCTACCCGCTCGGCGGAGGGAATGTCCTCCTCCGAGCTGCTGCGGCAGGCTGATGTGGCCATGTATGCCGCCAAGGAGGCCGGCAAGAACTGCTACGTGCACTTCCAGCCGGAGATGCTGGCCACCCTGCTGGAACGCACCCAGCTGACCGCGGGGCTGCGCCGCGCCGTCGAACTGGGCCAGATCACCGTCTACTACCAGCCAGTGGTCTCCACGAGCCAGCGGGAGGTGGTGCAGTACGAGGCCCTGGCCCGGTGGGAACGCGACGGCGTACTGATGCCTCCGGACACCTTCATCCAGACGGCCGAGCGCAGCGGCCTGATCCGTGACATCGGGGCGGAGGTCCTCCGGCAGAGCTGCACCGAACTGCAGTCCTGGCTGGCCGCGGATCCCGGGCGGACCCTGGCCGTGAACGTCTCCGGCGTTCAGCTCCAGCACAAGGACTTCGCCGAGCGGGTGCTGGACATCGCGGCGTGGAGCCGGGTGGATCCGCACCAGCTGGTCCTCGAGGTTACCGAGAGCGTGTTCTTCGGCGCCGCCTCGCACGTCATCGCGCAGCTGATCACGCTGCGCGCGGCCGGCATCCAGGTTGCGCTGGACGACTTCGGGACCGGCTATTCCTCGCTGGGCCGCCTGCAGGAGCTTCCCGTGGACGCGGTAAAGATCGACCAGTCGTTCGTGTCCATGCTGCGCACCGGCGAGGAACGGCTCCCCATCCTGACCTCGATGATCCACATGGCCCACAGCCTTGGCCTGCGGGTGACGGCGGAGGGGATCGAGACGCCCATGCAGGCCCGGTACCTGATGGAGCATGAGTGCGATTCGCTGCAGGGGTTCCTCTTCTCCCGTCCCGTGTCGGCATCGCAGCGGGCAGCGGCCGTGGCTCAGTCCGCCGAGGCCATCGAGGCGCTGCAGGAACCGGCCGCCGTCCTGTAGTTGCGACCTGTTCCGAGCCGCGGCACGGGAGTGTGCCTCTGACCACATATGATTCAGGAAAGTCAGAATCATCGCTTTGGGGAGCAGGACACACTATGGACGCAGCATTCGCACAAACGGTGCTGGAACACAGCCCCGACGCCCTTTTGCTGCTGGCCCCGGACGGATCCATCTCCTTCGTCAACAACGCCGCGGAGCAGCTTTTCGGCTACTCCCGTGCGCAGCTGCTGGGCGCCGACTACAGACTGCTGCTCGCCGATTCGTCCCGGGAGGATTTCCATAGCGTTTTTGCCGGCCCGGCGGGCGGATCCGGGAATCCTGCGGGTGCGGCGCGGCCACGCTTCGCCGGTGCCGGACGGCGTTACGACGCCTCCGAATTTCCGCTGGAAATCACGTGGGCAGCCCTCCCGCCTGCGCCCGGCAATGTCGGGACCGGCGGCGTCGGGACCGGCGGCGTCGGGACCGGCGGAACCGTCGCACTTTCTGTCCGCCCCGCCGTCGCCGGGGTACTGCGGACGACGGCGGACGACGGCGGCGCCCAGGCCGCCGCCGCGGCGGCGGCTGTTCCCCGCCGTCGGACCTTCGACTCGCCGGAGGCTGAACTGGTTCCCGGAACCACCGGCGTCCTCCCCCGGTCCAGCGCAGCCGAGCAGGACGACCGGCTCAAGGCGGCGGTGCTGCGGGACGCACTGACCGGGCTGCCCAACGGGACCCTGTTTAATGAGCGTCTGGCCGCGGCGCTGCGCAGGCCGGATCCGGTAGACGTGCTGCTGCTGAACGTGGACGATTTCAAGAGGTACAACGACATGCTGGGCCGCTCCGCCGCGGATGAGCTGCTGGTGGAGGTCGCCAGCCGGCTTCGTAACTGCGTCCGGCCGCATGACACCGTGGCCCGGCTGGGCGGCGACGAGTTCGTGGTGCTGCTGACCGAGTGCCTCGACGCCGGGGCCGTGGCCAAGCGGATTTCCGAGTCCCTGTACGTGCCGGCGCGGATCGCCGGCTCGCTGGTGCGGCCCGGGGTCAGCATGGGCCTGGCGTCCAGGACGCCGCAGACGCACGACGGCGCGGAGCTGCTCCGGCACGCGGACTCGGCCATGTCGGCGGCCAAGGCTGCGGGGAAAAACACCTGGCTGCAGTTCCGGCCGGAGATGCTCAACACCGCCGCCCATAAGGACCAGGGCGAGTCCGGGCTGCGGCAGGCCGTGGAACTGGGCCAGATCTCGGTCCACTACCAGCCGGTGGTGTCCCCCGGGCTCGGCGCCGTGGTGCAGTTCGAGGCGTTCGCGCGCTGGGAGCGGTACGGCAAGCTGGTGCCGCCCAACCAGTTCCTGCCCGTGGCCGAGCAAAGCGGCCTGATTCGCGAGATCGGCGATGAGGTCATGCGCCGCGCCTGCGCCGAGATCCGTCCCTGGCTCGCCGGCGACGCCGCATACAGCGTGGCCGTAAACGTCTCCGGCCTGCAGTTCCAGCACCGCGACTTCGCCACCGACGTGCTCGCGATTGTCGCCTCCACCGGGGTGGATCCGCGCCAGCTGGTGCTGGAGCTGACCGAGAGCGTGTTCTTCGATGCCGATTCGGACGTGCTGCGCCAGCTGGGGCAACTGCGCGCCGCCGGCGTTCGGATCGCCATGGACGACTTCGGCACCGGCTATTCGACGCTGGGCCGGCTCAAGGAACTGCCGCTGTACAAGGTCAAGCTCGACCGGTCCTTCGTGGCCATGATCAGGACCGGCAAGGAGCAGCTTCCGTTCTTCCGCACCATGATCAAAGCCGCCCAGGACCTCGGCCTGAAGGTCACGGCGGAGGGCGTTGAGACAGCGGTGCAGGCAAAGTACCTGATGGACCTGGGCTGCGATTCGCTGCAGGGTTACCTGTTCGCCAAGCCGGCCCCCGCCAGCGAGCTGGCCGGCACCATGGAAAGCGCCCTCAACGCGGTGGACAGGGTCGAAGCCGCGGGCTAGTTGATTCGCAGAGCCCGGCATGCCGAAAGCAACTGGCTGCGACCGGGCAGGAAGCCCTGGAGGACCCCCGCAAGCGGATCCATAGAGTGCCCCGCACTGGACCAGAGGATGGTTTGCTAATGCCGTTTGATCAGATATCTGCCACAATCGCCTGCGCACTTCTGGCCGCCCTGGCCATCTTCCAGGTTTCGCTTATCGCCGGGGCTCCGCTCGGGGGGATGGCGTGGGGCGGCCAGCACCGTGTATTGCCTGCAAAACTCAGAATCGCAAGCGGGATCTCCATCGCCGTGTATGCCCTCTTCGCCTATGCGGCACTGGCCAGGGCCGACCTCGTCACGCCGTTGATCAGTACAACGTTTACTTCAATCACCGTGTGGGTACTGACGGCGTACTTCGCCCTCGGCGTTCTCATGAACGGGATCTCCCGCAGTAAGCCCGAACGCCTGGTCATGGCCCCCACCGCGCTCGTCCTCGCTGGCCTGTACCTGGTCCTTGCCCTCGGCTGATCCACCCAGCTGTCGCCACGTCCCCTGAAATCCCACCGAGCCCTGCCGGGGTTATGGCCCGTCGTTGGCCGCGGGGCCTGGCGCGTCGTTAGCCGCGGTGGTCGAGCGTGTCGAGTTCCTCCGCGACCATCGCAGCGCTCCGCTCCCAGAGCTCCCGGGCCAGCCCGGCGTCGTAGGCCTGCTTGTTGGCCTTGGCCAGCGCGCGCTTGGCGTAGTACGCGCCGGAGGTCCAGTCCTGCCCTGGCACCGCTGTAGCGAGCCACACGAGGGTGTCAGCGCCCTGCTCCGGGGTAAGCATGAAGCGGTTGAGGAACGACGTGTAGGCCAGGCGCATGGGGCTCGTGGAGTCGGCCGCGAAGTTGGTTGCCACGCCGCCGGGGTGGAAGGCCGCGGTCGAGATGCCGTCGGCGTTGTAGCGATGGTGGAGCTCCGCGGTGAAGAGGATGTTCGCGAGCTTCGCGTTACCGTAGGCGCGGTTGGTGGAGTAGCTGCGCGACGCGTCGAGATCGTCGATGTCCAGTTTGGCGAAGATCGAGTTGGCGACGCTCGACGTGTTGATGACCGTGGCGTTGCTCGCGGCGAGGACGTCCAGTAGCTCGGTGGTGAGCAGGAATGGCGCCAGGTGGTTGATCTGGAAAGTCTTCTCATGGCCGTCCACGGTGAGCTCCCGGGCACGCATGATGCCGCCGGCGTTGTTGGCCAGGACGTCGATCCGCGGGTACTTCTCCTTCAGCTGGGCAGCCAGCCGGCGCACCTGCGCCAGTTCGGCGAAGTCGGCCACGAAGTATTCAGCGCCGATCCCACCGGCAATCCGCGCGGTCTTCTCCGCGGAACGCCCGACAACGACGACGTGCTCGCCTTGCGCGGTCAGGGCCCGGGCCGCCGCCGCGCCGATCCCGTCGCTGGCGCCGGTGATGATGATGGTCCGTGCAGTCATGCGGAGTCCTTAAAGCAGAAGCGGTAACCGGGTTCTAGGCTTTGAGCCTACCGAAGCACAACGACAGTGGGCTGATCATCGTTCCGGACCCCCGTGCTCCGGGTGGGTTCCTGGTGTGGGTGGGGGGTTAAATGCGGGAGGACCCCAACGTGGTGGTTGGGGTCCTCGACCGTTTAATGATGTTCCGGCGGTGACCTACTCTCCCACACCCTCCCGGGT